>NZ_PSUU01000013.1:0-82119 GCF_002932015.1 Rathayibacter sp. AY1H3 | reverse complement strand
CGTGAATCCGGCCGGCCCGAGGGTCGCGGACGCGTCGATGACGTAGCCGCCCGTGCGGCCGGGCTCCGCCCAGATCGGCAGACCCGCCTGCTGCAGCGCAGTCCGTTCCGGCAGGCAGCCAGGACCGCTGCCCGGAAGACGCTCGCGGTCCTGCCGGACGACGTGGCCGCCCGCGCCGGCGCGGTCGCCTCCCGGGTGCACTTCCTCGAGAGCGAGGAGGAGGCGGTCGTCCCGGCGGAGTTCGCGACGGCCCTCCAAGCGGATCGTGTCGTCCGGCTGCGCTACCGCGACAGCAGCGGCGCGGAGTCGGTCCGCGACGTCGAACCGCTCGGCTCGATCGGGAAGGAGGAGCACTGGTACCTGATCGCGTGGTGCCGGCTGCGGGAGGGGGTCAGGGCGTTCCGCGGCGACCGGATGCTGTCGGTCGAGGTGACCGACCAGCGGCCTCCGCAGCGCACCCTGCGAGCCGAGGACCTCGCGCTCCAGTACGGACGGCTGCGGTCCGTCGTCGACGACTGACCCGCCCCGGGGACGGCCGCCGCGGACCTCGCGGAGTCGCGGACGATCTTCGGAAACACCGACAGGACGGTGTCGCGACGACCGGCGAGCCTGGTGCCATCACCTCATCCCGGCCCTGAAGGAGCCCCATGTCGTTCACCTCCCTCCGCATCGTCACCGACGACCTCGACGGCCTCGTCGCCTTCTACGAGCAGGTCGTCGGCCGACCGGCCGAGCGCCCGGCGCCGGTCTTCGCGCAGTTCACCGGAGCGGGCGCGACCCTCGCGATCGCCCGCACCTCGACGGTCGCGATGCTCGACGGCGCCGTCGTCCCCGCGTCGAACCGCTCCGTCCTGCTCGAGTTCGAGGTGGCCGACGTCGACCGCGCCTTCGCCGAGCTCGCACCCCGGAGCGAGGACGTGGTGCTCCCGCCGAGCACCATGCCGTGGGGCAACCGCTCCGCCCTCGTCCGCGACCCGGACGGGAACGTCGTCAATCTGTTCAGCAGGCCCGCCGGCTGATCGGGCGCACTCCGTCGGTCCGAGCACGCCCATGCCTGGCCGGTGGGACCCGACGGGGATCGCGGAGACCACCGGGGATCCTCTCTCACGACGCGATCCTCCCGAGCGGGCGTGGCGTCGGGCCGAGCGCGACCGGTCTGCGGTTCGCAGGCGGGAGCACGGCGACTCCGTCCAGCGTGACGTCCCGACCGCACTCCGACCGGCGAGACGGCCACCCGCCGCCGGTGTCCTCGGCGGTACCCTCGCGGCATGACCTTCGTGAACGTCGGCACCCTCGGGGCCGTCCCCGGCGGACGCGACGAGCTCGTCGCCGTCCTCACCGAGCACAACGACGACCTCGTCGACGCCGGCTGCCTGCTCTACGAGGTCGGGGTCGACGACGAGCAGCCCGACACCGTCTTCGTCGTCGAGCTGTGGGAGAGCGCCGAGGCGCATCGGGCCTCCCTCGCCCTCCCCCGGGTCCAGGCCGCGATCGCGACGGCGCGCCCGCTGCTCAGCGGCGCCTTCGGCGGCTACCGCTTCGACGCAGCAGGCTCTCCCCTCCGGAGCTGACTCGCACCGAAGGCGGGCGGGTCGACGGTACAAGCCGACCTGGAGTGAGCGGGCCGTCCGTCAACGGAAGACCTCTTCCTCCGTCAGCGCCGGCAGCGGCAAGACGTCGCTCTGGCTGCATCCGGCCATCGCGCTGCGGTTCACGTACCACGGCGGGCGACCACCCGTGATCAGCGCGGAGTGGGTGCGACTGCTCCTCGGGAACTCCTACGCCCCGCCAGGGCTGCTCGTCCTGCCCAGGCCGGCTCCTCGCGTCCCGAGGGTCGCTCGTCGGCCTGACCGCCGAGCGATCGGCCTGAAGGCGCTCATCTGCAGTCGCTCAGAGGACGGCCGACGCCACGGATGCCGTCTCGGCGACGTCGACGACGACGGGCGCGACCGCCTCGGCTCGCACGGGCGGAGCCGTGCGAGCGGCTTCGCCCCTGGACGGCACGAAGCAGATCGGGACCGGCGCGACCGGGCCTCACCGGGTGCCGCGGTCGCGTCTGTCGACCGCCCCAGGAGCTGTCAAGTCTCTCCCCCGTCGGCCTCGGCGCTGCGCACGCTGGGGGCATGAAGCATCTCCTCTTCGCGAACAAGACGATGCTGGTCGGAGACGACGCGGCGGACGCTCTGGTCGAGTACGGCGTCGCCCTCGCCGCGAGCAGCACGGCGGACCGCGTGGAGTACACCGGCATCGGCGGCGACGGCGGCACCGTGCAGGCGGTGTTCCTGCTCAACGCCGGCGCCGCCCTGGTCGCCGAGACCACTCCCTCCGATCTCCCCGAGCCGGACAACACGGCCGAGGTCGCCCGCATCCGCGAACGCACCAGGGCGCTCACGGGAGTGTTCCCCGTGCAGCCGAGCGAGGACGACATCACCTTCGACGTCGAGCTCGAGCACGGCTTCGGACACTGACCGGCCCGCCCATGGCCTCCCTCCACGCCCCCTGGCCGACGCTCTGACCGGGGACACGGACGACGCCGAGGTCCGTCGCTGGGCGGCGTCCCGCGCCCCGCTCACGCCGGGGACGATCGCCGTGCTGCAGGCCGTCGGATTCATCAGCGCAGCGCAGCGGGTCCCCGCCGACACGGCCCTCGCTCTCCTGCTGACGGCGGCGGAGCACGACCGGCGCGATCCGCCCGACGTGGCTCGCGATGTCCTCGCGCGCCGCCATCCCCTGGCCGATCCCGGTGACGATCGCGGCGCGTCGGGCACCCCGTGATCACCGCCCTTCCGGAGCCGTGGACGGTCCGCCGCCGGCGGCGCTGTCTCCCGCGTCCGCGACGTGAAGCGCACCTCGCGCCGCCCGCCCCGCCCGCTGGATGCGCGCCCGCACCAGCCGCTGCAGCAGCGCGGGGTAGAGCTGAACGGCGATCGTCGACCCGAGCAGCCAGGCCGCGCCGCCCGTCGCACCCGTGACTGTCGCGGCGAGGGCGAGCGCGACTCCGACGGCCGTGCACGCGACGTGCACCGCCTCGGAGCGGCGGGTGTGCTGATCGAGAGCGGCCAGCCCCGCGCGCGTGCCGTCGAAGCCGCGCTCGCGGGTGACGAGGCGGTTCCACCCGACGACGTCGAGCAGCCGACCGAAGACGCCGACCCCGAGCGCCCGCAGCACCGTCGGCTCACGGCGGCCCACGTCGAACCAGGACTGCTCGAGCGGACGGGTGCGCGCACCGAAGGTCAGTGCCGCCCAGCCGGTGAGGACCATCTGCGCGACCACGGCGAAGACCGGGCGCGAGGGTCCGATCGCGTGCCAGGCGGCGGCGAGGAGGGCTGCCGCGACGGCGGTGAGGACGAGGGTCCGGACCACTCCCGCTCCCTCCTGCCCGTGCTGCGGTGTCGGACCCGACCACCGGCGCACGCCTCCCATGATGACCGCTGCCGGCAGTCGCCGTCAGGCCGGTACCGAGAGGGTCGCCGTGAAGACCGGCCCCCGGCGGGCCGGGTGAACGACGTCGAGACGGTGACGGTCCCGCCTGCCCGGGCGAGGATCGCCCGGGTGATCGCGAGGCCCAGACCGGCACCGCCGTCGTCAGGGGCTCACGCCGGGCTGGGTCGACCCGCGCCTCACCAGGTCCGTAGGCAGGGTGATGGCAGCCGGGCGCTCCCCCTCGATCGCCTGCAGGAGGAGGCGGACCATCTCCGCGCTGATCCGCTCGAAGGGCTGCCGCATGGTCGTCAGCGGCGGGTCCGTCGTGAGGGCGACGGCCGAATCGTCGAATCCGCCGACGGCGACGTCCTCCGGCACACGCTTGCCGAGCCGGGCGAGTGCGTCGATAGCGCCTGCTGCCATGCGGTCGTTGGCGGCGAAGACGGCGTCGATGTCGGGATGCGCGGCGAGAAGCGCCTCCATCGCAGTGGCCCCACCGGCCCGTCCGTAGTCGCCGAACTCCACCGCCTCCGCACCGCCCACCTCCGCGCGGTAGCCCGCGAGCCGCGCGATCCCTCCCGTAGTGTCGGGCGGTCCGGCGATCGTGGCGATGCGCGAGCGTCCGAGGCTCCGCAGATGAGCGACCATCTCCCGCGCTCCCTCCTCGTCGTCGGCGGCGACGTAGCCCATGCGCTTCTCGTAGCCGACCGGCACGCCGCAGGCGATGGCCGGCACTGAGGATCTCTGGATGTCCGTGAGCAGCCGTGCGCCGACGTGGGCGGAGATGAGCAGGACCCCGTCGACGTGGCCCGCGTCGATGTAGGCGAGGGCTCGCCTCTGCTCGTGCTCCGTCCCCGCGAGGATGAGGACGAGGGCGACGTCGTGCTCCGCGAGTGCGGCTGAGGCGCCTCGGAGCAGAGTGGCGAAGTTCGGATCCTCGAAGAGCGAGCGCGCGTCCTCCGTGAGGAGGAAGGCCACCGTGTCGGTGCGGCTGCGGGACAGGCTCCGGGCGTGGGGATTGGCGCGGTAGCCGGTCCTCGTGATCGCCGCCTCCACTCGCGCGTGCGCTTCGGGGCTGACCCATCTTCCGCCGTTCAGCACGCGCGAGACCGTCCCGCGCGAGACACCGGCCTCGACAGCGACGTCCTGAATCGTGGGGCGTGAGGGCGTCCCGCCTCTTCCGCGCGAAGGCATCCGCGTCACTTCACCGCCCCGGCCGCCAGGTCGACCCGCCAGAACCGCTGCAGGACGAGGAACATCGCGATCAGCGGCAGGATCGAGAGGAGTGCCCCGGTGATGACCAGCGTGTAGAGCGCCGGCGCGGAGGCGCCCTGGTTGAGCAGCCCGTTCAGGCCGACCGTGAGCGGGAAGAGCGAGTCGTCGCCGAGCATGATGTACGGCAGCATGAAGTTGTTCCAGATCGCGACGAACTGGAAGAGGAAGATCGTCACCAGCCCCGGCAGGAGCATCGGAACGGCGATCCGGGTGAAGATCCCCATCTCCCGGGCGCCGTCGGTCCGGGCGGCCTCGATGACCTCCGTCGGCACGGCGGCCGCGGCGTAGATCCGCGCGAGGTAGATGCCGTAGGGGCTGATGATCTGCGGCAGCAGCACTCCCCAGAACGAGTTGGTCAGCCCCACCTCGGCCAGCAGGAAGTACTGAGGGATCGCGAGGATCACGCCGGGGACGAGGACGCCCATCAGCAGGACGGCGAAGACGCCCTTCCTGCCTGGGAAGTCGAACTTCGCGAGCACGTATCCCGACAGTGCCGATACCCAGGTAGAGGCCACTGCACCGACGCCCGCGTAGAGCGCGGTGTTCAGCATCCAGCGCCAGAACAGACCTCCCCGGTACTGCGCGAGAGCGACCACGTTGTCGATCAGATGCGAGCCGGGCGCGAGCGTGAAGGTGGAGAAGAGCTCGCCGCCGCTCTTCGTGGACGCCGTCACCACCCACAGCACGGGGAAGAGGCAGTAGACGGCGCCGATCAGCAGGATCGTCGTCGCGATCCAGCCCGGACGTCCGCGATCGGGGTCGCGGCGTGCGGTCCTGGACCGTGTCCGCCCGACGGTGCGGGCGGGGGGCCGCTGAAGGATGCCGGGCACGGATCAGTCCTCCTGTCCGAAGGCTCGCTTCTGCACGACCCGGAGGAAGAGGAAGGAGACGGCGAAACTGGCGAGCGCGATCACGACGGAGGTCGCGGCGGCGGAGTGGATGTCGTCGCGGGTGAACGCGTCCCGGTAGACGAGCATCAGCGGGGACCAGGAGGTCGAGAGGCTGTTGGTCAGCGGTCGCAGCGTCGTCGGCTCGGCGAACACCTGCAGAGTTGCGACCATCGAGAAGAGCGCCGTCATCACCAGAGCGGGGGTGACGATCGGGATCTTGATGCGCAGCGCGATCTGCAGATCGCTCGCCCCGTCGATCCGTGCCGCCTCGTAGACGTCGGAGGGAATGGCCTGGAGGGCGGTGTGGATGACGATCATGTTGAATCCGACGCCGCCCCAGAGCGCGATGTTCGCGATCCCGAAGACGACGGCGCCGGAGGACAGGATGTCGGGGGCTTCCCCGCCCAGCCGCTCAATCACGTACGCGAAAGGCGAGACGGCCGGCAGGTAGAGGAATCCCCAGAGCAGCGAGGAGATGACGGCCGGTACGGCGTAAGGCAGGAAGATCGAGACCCTCGAGAACGAGACCGCACGGGCCCGCCTCGCGTCGAGGAGGAGAGCGAAGAGGAGCGCGAGACCGAGCATGCACGGGATGAGGACGAGCCCGTAGAGGAGCACCCGTCCGACGCTGGCCCCGAACTCCGGATCGCTGAGCGACCCGAGGTAGTTCTCGATGCCGGCGAAGACCTGCTTCCGGCCGCCGGAACCCAGGCCGAGCCCAACGGCCTGCTTCTTCTGGAAGCTGAGCATGACGGTGTAGAGGATCGGCGCGGCCATGAAGGCGGCGAAGAGCACGATCGCCGGTGCGAGCATCGCATAGGGAGCGAGCACTCGGGCGCGGAAGCCGGTGCCGAGTCGACCTCTCCTCGGCGGCGCGGTCGGGAGAGTCAGGGGTGGGGGAGCCATGCCGAGTCCTTCGGAACGAGAGCGGTCGGGAAGCGGCGCCGGATCCTCGCCGCCGGGAGGCGCGCGGCCCGATGGTGGACGCGGGCCGCGCACCGGTCACTCCACGGAGAAGCCGCTCTTCACGAGGTCGTCGGAGGTGATCCGCTGCATCTCGGCCACGGCGTCGACGAAGGCGGACCGCGTCCTCGCGGCGGCGGCCTTCGCGAACTCGTCGTTGTACGCGCTGAAGGCGACGTTCACGTTCGGCCCGTAGGTGAACGGAGCGACCGACTCGGAGGCGGCGGCGGCGATGTCGGAGAAGTCCCCCTGGGTGCTGAAGAAGTCGGGCGGGCTGCTGAGCGCTGCTCTCGCCGCCTCGGTCGCCGCCGGGTAGACGCCCGCGACCTCGGCGAGTGCCGCGACCGCCACCGGATCCGTGTTCAGCCAGGTCGCGAACTCGGCAGCGGCCGCGGTCTTCTTCGTCTGACTGGTGACTGCCGTGGTGCTTCCTCCCCAGTTCCCGCTGGAGGGGTTCGCGGCGTCCCACTGCGGCAGAGCTGCGGCGATCCACGCGCCTTTCGTGTCGGGGGCGTTGCCGCTGAGCACGCCGGGTGCCCAGACGGCGCTGATCCAGCCGACCTGCGAACCGTCGTTCAACCCTGCGTTCCACTCCGGCGTGTACATCGGCGTGTTGCCGATCGCCCCGGATTCGACGAGCTCTCCCCAGTAGGCCGCGACCTTCTCGGTCGGTCCGGCGTCGATGTCGACGCCCCAGCTCCGGTCGTCCGTCGACCACCAGGAGGCTCCGGCCTGCTGCGCGAGGCCGGCGAACCAGCCCGCGTCGTTGGAGGAGAAGGTGCCCAGGTGTCGGGCCGGGTCGGAGGCGTGGACGGCCTCCGCGGCCGCGGCGTACTCCTCCCACGTCGTCGGGACGCCGAGGCCGAGGCTCTCGAGGATGTCCGCGCGATAGTAGGCCATCATCGGCCCCGAGTCCTGGGGGATCGCGTAGACGGCATCACCTCCGAGCGTGACGGCCGACCAGGTGCCGTCGGAGAAGCTGCCCTCCAGATCGCCGGCGCCTTCGTCGGAGATGTCGGCCAGAGCATCCGCCGCGACGAGGGTGGGGATCTTCTGGTACTCGGCCTGAACCAGATCGGGGGCTCCGCTGCCCGCCTTGACGGCGGTGAGCAGCTTGGTGATGGCGGGGTCGCCGCCGTCCTGCTTGCTGACGGTGACCTGGATCTCCGGGTGGTCCTCGTTCCAGATGTCGACGACCTGATCGAGGTTCGGCGCCCAGGCCCAATACGTCAGCTCGACAGTGCCCGAGGCTCCGTCGTCGAAGCCGGTGGAGCAACCGGTGAGCAGGAGCGCTCCGGTGACAGCGGCGGCGCCGAGGGAGCGGATCCTGCGGAACGGGATGTGCATTCGTCCTCCTTGAAGAAGCTGGTTTGTCGATCCCCGGCGCCTCCGCTCGGGAGGAGGACGGCGGCGTGCCCTGTGAGCGGTTACAGTTAGCCATACGTGTATGATCCTGTCAACAGTGGCGCAGCCACCCGCACCAGGGCACGACACTGGGACCGCGCACAGCCGAAGGAGACAGCTCGCATGACCACCGCTACCGGCGACACCCCCTCCGCCTTCCGCTACCGGCTCCCCGGAGCCGACGGGCGTCCGCTCCCCCGGGCTCCGTGGATCCCGGGGCGGCCGGGGCTGCGTTACGGAGGCGACTACAACCCCGAGCAGTGGCCGCGGGAGGTCTGGGCGGAGGACGTCGCCCTGATGCGCGAGGCGGGCGTCGACCTCGTCAGCGTCGGGATCTTCTCCTGGGCACTGCTCGAGCCGCAGGAGGGCCGGTACGACTTCGGGTTCCTCGACGAGCTGCTCGATCTGCTGCACGGCGCCGGGATCGATGTCGACCTCGCGACCCCGACGACCGTCCCGCCCGCCTGGTTCTGGAAGGCGTACCCGGACTCCCACCCTGTCACCCGGGAGGGCGTCACCCTGGGCCGGGGCTCGCGCGGCATGGTCAGCCCGAGCTCGCCCGAGTACCGGGCGGCGGCCGTCGCCGTCACGGAGCAGCTCGCGCAGCGCTACGCCGCGCATCCCGCGGTGGTCCTCTGGCACGTGCACAACGAGTACGGCGCTCCGGTCAGCGAGGACTACTCCGACTACTCTGTCGCGGCCTTCCGCGCCTGGCTGCAGGCGAAGTACGCGACGCTCGGCGCTCTGAACGCGGCGTGGGGCACGCTCTTCTGGGGCCAGGTGTACGGGGAGTGGGACGAGATCGACGCGCCACGGGTCGCGGCCACCGTCGTGAACCAGACGCAGCGGCTCGATTTCGCCCGCTTCACCTCGGACGCGCTCCTCGCCTGCTTCACGGCGGAGCGCGACGCGATCAAGCGCTACTCGGACAAGCCGGTCACCACGAACTTCATGGCCACCAACTGCCCCTCGATCGACTACTGGAGATGGAGCAGCGAGGTCGACCTGGTCTCGAACGACCACTACCTGGCCGCAGAGCGCCACGACAACCACGTGCTGCTGGCGATGGACGCCGACCTCACGCGATCTTTCGCCGGAGGGCGTCCGTGGATCCTCATGGAGCACTCGACGTCGGCGGTGAACTGGCAGCCGCGCAACATCGCGAAACGCCCCGGTGAGCTCGCACGCAACGCCGCGAGCCATCTCGCGCGCGGGGCCGACGCGGTCCTCTTCTTCCAGTTCCGGGCCTCCCGGTACGGAGCCGAGAAGTTCCACTCCGCGATGCTCCCCCACGCCGGGGCGCAGACGCGGGTCTGGAAGGAGGTCGTCGAGTTCGGCGCCGACCTCGACCGCCTCTCAGCGGTCCTCGGCTCCGTCGTCCGGACTCGCGTCGCGATCCTGTGGGACATCGAGTCCTTCTGGGCGCACGATCTGGAGTGGCGGCCCTCGGTCGAGCTCGATCACCGCGAGCGGATCGAGGCCTTCTACTCCGCGCTCTGGAAGCGCGGTGTCACGGTCGACTTCGCCCACCCCCACTCCGATCTCAGCGGCTACGGCCTCGTCCTCGCCCCCTCGCTCTACCTGATGGACCGGACGTCGTCCTCGAACGTGACCGAGTACGTCCGCGCCGGCGGCACGTTCGCCGCCTCCTACTTCTCAGGGATCGTCGACGAGAACGACGCCGTGCACGAGGGCGGCTTCCCCGGCGCCCTTCGCGAGGTCCTCGGCCTCTCGATCCCCGAGTTCCTGCCGCTCCGCGACGGCGAGGTCGTCGAGCTCGACTCCGGAGCGCGAGGAAGCGGCTGGACCGACGACATCGCCCTCGAGGGCGCGGTCGAGAGAGCGCGGTACGCCACCGGACCAGCTGCCGGAGGACCGGCGATCACCCGCAACGTGCTCGGCGACGGATCGGCCTGGTACCTATCCACGCGGCTCCGGGGCGACGACCTCGCGGACTTCGTCGACACCCTGCTCACGGACGCCGGCATCACTCCACCCGCCGAGACAGTGGAAGGGCTCGAAGTCGTCGTCCGCCACGGTGACGTCGCGGACTTCACCTTCCTGATCAACCATGCCGAGACGGACGCGGCGGTCGCGAGCCCCGGCACGCTCGAGCTCATCACCGGCAGCACCGTGGACGGGACCGTGGTCGTTCCGGGGAAGGGCGTCCGGGTCGTGCGGCGGGACCACTGAGGATCGACCACCTGCTTCACTCCGAGGTCGAGACCTCGCGGGAACCGCGGGTGCCGCGAAGGTACTCGAAGGTGCGCAGGGATTCAAGGGGACGGCCGTCCGCAGCGAACAGGGCCTGGTTGTCCCAGGCCGATCCGCCGTGACTCCCGCCGACGTGGACCGGGTCGTAGCCCGCGGCGCGGCTCGTCGCCCATCCCGCGCCGAAGCGCTCCCAGAGCGACCGGTTCGCGGCGAGAGCCGATGGAGGACCGACGGGCAGCCAGGCCGGCTCCCAGTAGAAGACGCCGATGCCCGTCGATCCGACATCGCGCACTGCTGCGACGACATCCCGGAGAGCCGTCGCCTGGCCCTGCACACTGATCGGGTACCGGCTCGAAGAGGGAGCAGTGGCGATGACGTTCGGATGCCCGTCGCCGTCCGTCAGGGTGTATGGCCACGAGGTCTCGGCGACCATCACCTTCTTGCCGTAGGTCCGTGAGACCTGGGCCAGCACCTCGGTGAGGTTCGCGGTCGAGCCGTGCCAGTACGGATAGTAGGAGCTCGCGAAGACGTCGTAGTCGACTCCGAAGCGGTGGAGCCCCGCGGCGATCGCCGAGTACCGCCCGACGGATTCCGGGTTCGTGAAGTGCAGAGCGACAGAGCATGCGGCAGCACTTCCCGCACGGCGGAAGCACCCGCTGCGAAGAGCGCTGCGAGGGAGGCGTCCATCGATGTGGCGTCGCGGGAGTAGCCGGCCATCCCGGTGTTCGTCTCGTTTCCGACCTGAACGACGCGCACGTCGACGCCGGCGTCCTCGAACCTCCGCAGCGCGCTGACCGTGAAGCCTCGCACGGCTGCTGCCGTCGCCTCCGGCGTCGAGCCGGCCCACGACTTCGGAGCCAGCTGACGACCGGGGTCCGCCCAGAAGTCGGAGTAGTGGAAGTCGACCAGCACTCCCAGTCCAGCAGCCGTGGCGCGTCTGCCGACCTCGACGGCTCGCCCGACGTCGACGTTCCCGCCGCCGTAGCCTCGGCCGCGGTCATCGAACGGATCGTTCCACACCCTGACCCGGACCGCCGTGACGCCCGCATCAGCGAGGACGGCGAAGAGATCCGCCGGAGAGCCGCTCCTCTCGCGGAAGACGACCCCGCTCTCCTCGAGGGAGAGGACGGAGGAGACGTCGACACCGCTGAGGAATCCCGTGGACATGCCGTCGACGCGGCTCACGACGACCGGGACACTCGTCGAGGCGGCAGGAGCGACTGGGGCCGGTGCGACCGTCCCGACGGTCAGGCAGGCGATCACAGCGGTGATCGAGAGGTGGAACGTTCTGCTTCGTCGCATGGTCAACCCTTCCGAGCGGTCCGTCACGGAGGAGGAGCCCCGCCGCCGCGGTCACGATCGCCG
Source organism: Rathayibacter sp. AY1H3 (assembly GCF_002932015.1). Lineage (NCBI taxonomy): Bacteria > Bacillati > Actinomycetota > Actinomycetes > Micrococcales > Microbacteriaceae > Rathayibacter > Rathayibacter sp. AY1H3. The sequence continues at coordinate 70,585 of NZ_PSUU01000013.1, read as the reverse complement.
ACCATAGGTTCGAGCGGCCGAGGGAACAACAGCCTTCTCCGTACAGGCGCGGCTTCCACCAGAACTGGCGCGGACGCGGAGCCGTGACGACCCTTCCCAAAGGGCTTCACGACGATGAGCCGCTCCCCGCTCGCGCGCCGCAGTCTCACCCGGGCGCCCCGCACCGGGCATCCGCCGCCTTCTCGACGGCGCTTCCTTGACACCGCCGCCGGCCGGTCATCATCATGCAGTCACGACCGGCGGCGGCGTGCCACCGGCGACCCGACAGGAACGGTGCACCGATGCCCACCATGCTCTTCGTCAACCTGGCCGTCGCCGATCTCGCCCGGGCGAGGGCCTTCTACGAGTCGCTCGGCTACTCGATCAACGACGGCTTCAGCGACGAGAACGCCGTCAGCGTGGTGATCAGCGACACGATCACCGCGATGCTGCTCACGCGGGAGTTCTTCGCCGAGTTCACCAGCAAGCCGATCATCGACGCCACCACCTCGACCGAGGTGCAGCTCGCCCTCAGCGCCGACAGCAGGGAGGAGGTCGACACCCTCCACGGGAGGGCCCTCGCCGCGGGCGCGACCCCGGCCGGCGAGCAGGACCACGGTTTCATGTACTCGAAGAGCTTCGACGACCTCGACGGCCACCACTGGGACTTCGTCTGGATGGACCCGGCGGCTGCGGCGGGCGGTGCGCCGGAGCTGTCCGTCGAGGAGATCCGGGCGAACACGACGCACAGCTGAAGCGCGCCGCCGCGGAGGCGATACCGACCGTTCCGAGGGTCCTCCGCGGAGCTCGCGTCCGCTCAGGCGCTGCCGGGCGCAGCGAGCTCGCCGGTGACGTACTGGGCGCGGCCGAAGCCGAAGGATCAGTCCGTGCTGCCGCTGCTGGCGATCCTGCTCCCGCCGCCGGAGCTGAGGGTTCCCGTGACGTTCGCCGTGGTGCTGATCGCCCTCGCCGCGACCGGGTTCCTCAGCGCCCGGGTCGGCGGCAGTCCGGCGCTGAGGCCGATGATCCGCATCGTCGTCAGCGGCGCTCTCGCGGCGACGTTCCTGATCGGTTCGCTGCTCGGCACCTCCGGCGCGCTTTGATGCGCCGGATCCTCGTCGTCGAGGACGACCCGCAGATGGGTGCCCTCGTCGAGCGAGGACTGCAGGAGGACGGCTGCGATTTAGTGAGGGCGTTCCCGTCGAGGACACTCCGCTGTATCGCCGCACTTCAAGAGCCACCGACACCGTTCTTGGGCACGGTGCACCGAGAAACGCCGCCCGAGCTTCAGGCCGGGCTGGACTCCACCGACGTTGCTCTCGCCGAGAATCTTTCTCTTCCGAACGTGTCGTCCGAGCGAACGCCGTCATCGGGTCGACCGTCGGCGAGGACAAGGCACTGGTGAGCGCCCGACTCGAGGAGGAGGGTCTTCCCGATCTGACAGCGCTCGGTCGGATCACCCCCCGCCACTCGGTCAGCTGGCGGAAGCTGCACCGGGAGCGCAGGAAGACCATCGCCAGGCTGGCCGGGCTCGGAGACCGCCGACTGGAGTCCTCGTCCGCGACCCGCGCTTCGGGCGGGCGCTCACTCGCCCTGATTCGACCGGTCGACAGGGCCGACCTTCGAGCCCTTCCGCCCCGCCTCCACCCCTCCACCGCTCCGGCGAAGCGGCCGCTTCCGCTCGTGAGGGGGCGGCGGACGCCGCCTCGGGTCGCCGAAGCCTCTCGGCGCTCCCTCCAGCAGGATGACCGCCGCGCTCACGCGTTGCGGACGCCCCTGTCGGCGACGACGACCTCGACGATCGACCACAACATCACGACGAGCCCGACCGCCAGGGCGATGAACCAGCCAGGTCCGAGCTCGAGCGTCGCCGCTGGGATCGGAGCGGCGAGGTCGACCGCCCGGAGGTCGACCGTGCGCCCCACGATGCCGACCGCACTCAGGTCTATTCCCTCCGGGAGCTCCACCACGCCGGCGCTCCCCGTCAGGCCGAACGATCCGAGCAGGTCGCCGAGGTCGTACGAGATCGCCCCGATGTCGCCGAGAAGCTCGGTGACAGGCGCGGCGAGGGCGAGGACCGAGCCCGACGCGAAGGTCCAGCACCCGCCCACCAGAGCGGCCGCGACCGCCGCCGCCCGCGACGGCCGCCACCACGCCCGGACGAGGACGACCACGAGCACTGCCGCAGTAGCGATCACGGCGACGTCGAGCCCGGTCCCCCAGGCGGACACGCTGAGAGGCGGCACGATCCGGGAGTCGAAGGTGAACCACCCCACGAGCAGCAGAGATCCGGTGCCGGACACCGCGATGACCAGTACTGCCAGCAGCACGAGCCTGAGGACAGTGAGGGGGCGGTGCGTCGCGCGCACGGCCGCGGTCCGCGAGGCCAGTCGCGCGCGCGCCGTGGCGATCGACGCAGACGCGGTCTGCGCAGGGGCAGCACCGGCCACGGCGTCGTGGCTCGGGACCCCGAACGGCGACGCCGACGCGCCCGAAGCACCCGTCCAGGGAGACGGCGTGCTCGGCGGCGGCGCGGTGCCGAACGGTGATGCACCGCGACCAGTGGCAGCGACTCCGGAGACATCGGGGCCGGAGGCGCCGAACGGATCGAACGTGTCGTTCATCCCGAATGGGGCGGAGATTGCCGGTTCGGCCGTGACCGGCGCGGGGGGCGTCGCCTGCGTGCCCGTCCGCAGGGGTCGCCGGGTCCGTCGGACCGCGACGACGACCATGAGCACGAGAGGTCCGACCAGCGGGACCAGCACGCTGATCGTGACCGCTGCCCATCGCGGAACGCCCGCGGGGAAGGCGAGTGCGAGGCCCGTGACGACCGCAACGATCACATAGCACCCGATCAGCAGCGCGGTGCTCTGCGCGAGAAAGTTCAGCCAGACGCCGATATCCATCGTGTCTCCTTGTCTTGGTCGAAGGCCGAAGCACGCCGCCTGTGCTGCTCGGCGAGATCCCGCAGCCGACGGACGATCTCCGTGGATGCGTGCGGGCCGGAGGAGAGCGTCGCGACGACGCCCGGCGGGCGCAGGACATCGGCGTGTGCCGGGACGACCGCGTGGTCAGCGGCACCCAGCATGAGTCGATCGAGCTCCGCATCCCCGGCAGCGAGGATCAGGTCCGCTCCGAGCCGGCGGGCGACCTCGGACATCGCCGTCGACTTCTCGACCGCGTGGGGTACCAGATAGACCTTTCTCCCCTGCCTGCTGCACCGCCACTCGATGTCCTCGGCGAAAGCGAGGAGCCGCCCGCGGGCGGCCTCCGCCTGGTCCGCCGCGGCGAGGACCGCATAGACGAAGACGCCGTCGACGATGCGGACGGTCGCGGTGGGCACGAGTGCGGCCGTGCGCTCCCTGACCAGGGAGACGCTCGTCCCGCCGGCCGCGACGGCGTCCAGGACCCGGCGCGACCAGGCCTCGACCGGCGAGCCGTCCTCGAGGAGGACCCCTCCGTTGGCGGCGATCCGGAAGCGGGTCGGCACCGAGTCGAACAGTGTCACCCTCGCAAGCTGCGCCACCGAGCGCGTCGTCGTCGGCACCACTGCCGCCAGGGAGGCGAGATCGATCAGATCGCGGGCGAGGGTCGGCGGTGCGTAAGCGGAGGCCCGGCCGTCGATCCGCTCGACGACCGCGAGCGCGTCGATGACGCCTTCCGCGGCGGTCGCCGAGTGGATGAGGGTGCGGTCGAGGTCGAGGAATGCGGCGATCACGGCGACTCCGCCCGCGCGATGATGCCGACGGCGGCGAACGGCATGGCCTCGTCGACGACGACCTCGACACCGCGGTCGGCGGCGAGGACCAGGAGGTGCTCGACGGAGTCGGCGGCGTCGGACCGCACGACCACCTGTCGGGGGACCCTGCGCAGGAGCACGCGCGTCGTCTCGCCGATGCCCGGCTTCAGCAGGTTGCGGTCCCGGACGCCGTGGCGCCGGAGCAGCCGCTCGATCTCGGCGTCGGCGCTTCCCAGCGCCGTCGGCTCCGACGTCGCGGGCGAGGGCGGGACAGCGGGGAAACGCGCCTGCACCACCTCCAGGAACTGCTCGGAGCGGTCGACCGCGGCGAGGTGCCGGTAGAACTTCGCGCCGTGGAACATGCCCGGACGGATGAGCTCGTCGTTCAGGACCGTGCGCGAGACAAGTCCCGACACCGTGGAGTTCAAGCAGGCCGAGGGCACGAGCATGTCGTCGCGGGTCGCCCGGATGTCCGCGACGCCGAGCGGGTCGCTCAGCACCGCGAGCGAGGGTGCGACCCGGCCGCCGGGCGGGAACCGGTGCGACGCCAGGGCGGCCCGCAGCGTCGAGGCGATCACGCCCTTCCCGGTCCAGCCGTCGATGAAGACGATCGACTCGGGAGCAGCCGTAGCGATCACGTGATCGAGCGCGACCGCATCGATCCCCCGGTCGCGGATGACCGAGATCGCGAAGTGCGGCACCTCATTGCCCCTCGCCAGGAACCAGCGGCGCAGCAGCACGCCGATCGGTACCCCGGCCCGCGCGAGCGACACAAGGACGGGGTGCGGGCCGTGCCGCCGCTCGATCTCGACGCCGAGCGCGGCGACCCCCTCGGCCACGGCGCCCGCCCCTCGGGTGAGCGCGTGCTCGTAGGCCTCGAGGTAGCGGGCAGTGGGCTCGTACTCGATCGGCAGCGACTCGGAGTAGTGCCGCCGGCCTGTCTGAATGAGGTCCTCTCGCTCCTCCCGCGGCCGTTCGAGAGCGCGATCGGAGAGGTCGGTCAGCAGCCACACGACGTCGTCTGCCCGGTAGGACGAGAAGTCCGGACCGGTAAGGGGTGGCGGCCCGGCTGTCGCCTCGTCGGCGGGGGCCATCAGCACGTCGATCACGCGGGACGACCGGGCGAGGCTCGCGGGGAGGGCGTCCGGGGCGTCGCCGTCGGGCGAGACGGACTCGTCGTGGCAGACGACGACGACGCGGAGTCCTCTCGGGTCTCGGGCGAGGTTGTAGGCGAACCGCAGCGCGGCGCTCTCGCCGGCCACGTCCATCCGCACGGCGATGCCCGAGCGCAGTCCGTACGCGGGGTGATCGAGGACGAGGCCCGGCGAGCGGGTCGTCGAGCTCGTGAGGACGCGGGCGGCGGTCCTGCCCTCGAGGTGCTCCGCGAGGAGCTGCGGTGCACGGAGGAACTCCTCGGTGCCGAGGACGAGGATCTCGTCCTCCGCGCCGAGCTCGGCGAGTCCCTCGCTCTGCAGGACGCGGTCGCCCAGCTCAGCAACCGCCTCGCGCAGACGCCGACGGTCCTCACGCCCGGATCCCCGGGCGGAGCGCGTGGGCAGCACCTCCGCGCGGATCCTCCTGATCGCCGCTGCCGGCGAGGCGAGGACAACGGGGGCGGCCGCGCCGCTGCCGACGAGCCCCTCGAGCGCCGAGGGGACGAAGTCCTCCGGCACCTCGTGGATCGCGACCAGCCTCACAGGGGCGGCGAGCAAGGCTGCCTCTTCATCCCAGGCAGCCCGGCGCTCGGCGGACCGCGAGTCGTGCAGCGCGGCCACGACCACGAGCGGCGCAGGGTGCTCCTCGAGGAGCAGCCGCGCGAGCGCGAGGACGGTGCGGCCCGAGGTGACCTCGTCGTCGACGAGGATGAGTGCGCCGATCCGCCCCGGTGGCAGAGCCCCCGCCAGGAGGTGGTGACCGGGCGCGTGCGAGTGCACCTCCTCGAAGGCACCGTCGGCGACGTCGCCGGGGAGGAGATACCTCGTCGAGTGGGCGTCCCAACGGGCGCCGAGAGCATCGGCGACCGCTGCGGAGAGGCCGGTCGCCGTCTCGGCGAAGCCGAGCACGACCGCCTCCGATGGCTCGAGGCTGGCCGCTCGGACCGCGTCCTCGACCAGCTCGGTGAGCCGTTGCGCCGCACCGCGGACCACTGACGGCGCGACGGGAACGTGCTTGCCCAGCAGCGAGCTCACGAGGAGCTGCCTGCGGAGGGGGTTGTCGCGCAACGCAACGGCCAGCGGCACCGAGGAGGTGCCCGCTGCGGTCACCGGCTGATCCGATCGAGCTGCATCATCAGGTCGACAAAGCCTAGATCCGGCCTCAGCACGCCGAAGGCTGCGGCCCTCAGCAGCACCCGGTCGGCCCAGGCGGTGTGCGGCCGCACCTCGTTCATCTTGTTGTCCGCCGCGCTGCGGAGCACGCCTCCGCGATCTCTCGCAGCCGAGACGGCGACGGCGTCGCAGAACTCCTCGTGCCTCACGGCGCTCAGCGCGTGGACCACGGAGACGTGCGACGGGTGGATCACCGTCTTGCCCGAGAGGCCGTTGATCTTGTCGAGCTCGATCTCATTGATGAGGCCGTCGAGGCACTTGTCGAGCAGCGCGCGCCGGTACTGGGGGGCGTCGCGCTCGAGGAACGGCGACTCCCGCAGCCGCGGCTTCTGCAGACGGCTGCGCTTGCTGAAGTGCTCCCACACAGCGCCCGACACCGGGTAAGCCCACGGCCGCTCCCTGGCGAACACGTTGACGATGTCGCCGATGGCGTCGGCGACGACTCGGACGTCGTAGATCGTCGACTCGCCGTCTCGGCGCAACCCGAAGGCCGACGCGAGATCGGTCGCTCCGATGCGCACGCAGAGGACCGACTCCCGGTGCTCGTCCAGCAGTCGCCGGATCGCCAGCAGCTGAGCGGATCGCGTCTCGCGGTGAGCGACCGATACGGCCTCGATCACCGGCATCACGAAGAAGCGCTTCTCGGCGGCCTCCTCGGCTCCGGCGACGGCGGCGAACGCGGCCTCGCCGCTCTCACCCGCCTCGAACTTCGGCAGCACGAAACCCGTCAAGTCGGCGCATCCGGCGCGGCCGAGCGCCTGTGCGATACGGAGCATCCCGTCGGCGTCGGCGACACGCACGAACACCGCGGGAAGGGCACGCTCGGACCCCGGCTCGTCGGCTGCCTCGGCCGAGAGGCGGGCGAGCGCGGCGATGACCGCCGCCTCCGCCTCCGGTCGGCACTCGGGTCGGACGGCGTCCTCGAGGTCCATGACCAGACACTGCGCACCGTTGCGGCGCCGTGACAGGACGTCGTCGACCAGGCAGGGGCGGTCACCGGGCAGGTAGAGCGTCGCCCCGAGGGCCTGGCCGAGCTCTCCCGTGACGGAGTCGAGCGGGATCGGGCCGGGCCGGACTTCGAACAGCTGGTCGAGCTGGTCGGAGGAGAGCGAATCGAAGTGCTGCAGGTACATGGGTTCAGACCGCCTCTCGCACCTCTGCGGAGTGGGCCTCCGTGGCTGCGACACGACGGTTGACCACGATGCTGCTCAGCCATCCTGCACTGATGAAGACGACGCCGATGAGGCCCGTGACGAGTTCGGGGATCTCGATCGAGACCGTCAGCAGCATGATGACGGCGAGCGCGCCCACCGCCCAGAGTGCGCCGTGCTCGAGAAAGACGAATTCGCGCAGAGTCCCCCGGTGCACGAAATGGATCGTGAGCGAGCGGATGTACATCGCGCCGACGCCGAGTCCGATCGCGATCAGGATCGGGTCGGAGGTGATCGCGAAGGCCCCAATCACGCCGTCGAACGAGAAACTCGCGTCGAGTACCTCGAGATAGAGGAACAGGAAGAAGGCCGCCCGGCCTGCCACCTTGGCCGTCGCGCTGGTCGTCCCCGGCTCCGGCATGTCGTCGACCTGCTCCTCGAAGACATTGCCCAGTGCGTTCACGAGCAGGAAGGTGCCCGTTCCGATCGCCCCGGACACGAGGACCACGGCGGGATCGGGCGCGAGGAACTCGGCGACCGACACCAGGACGGCGAGCGCCACGACGACGTGGATGTTCTGGACCCTGCCGAGCTTCTGGAGGGGTCCTTCGACCCATCGGATCCAGAGGCGCTCGCGCGGGTCGAAGACAAAGTTCAGGAAAAGCATGAGCAGGAACATGCCGCCGAACGCGGCGATCGCCGGGTGGGCCTCGTGCAGGATGTAGCCGTAGCTGCCCGGCTCCTCCGGGTCGCCCTGCTCCATCGCCAGAGAGACCGCCTGCACGGGGCCGAGCCCCGCCGTCGCCGCGACGACCACGAAGGGGAAGACCAGGCGCATGCCGAAGACGGCGATGAGCACTCCGATGGTGAGGAAGATCCGCTGCCAGAAGGCAGTCATCCGGTCGAGGATCCCGGCGTTCACGACAGCGTTGTCGAACGACAGCGACACCTCGAGGACGCAGAGGATGAGGACGAGGATCAGACCCTCCATTCCGCCGTAGAGGAACCCGAGTGCGATACCCGCGAGCGTGACGGCTGAGGACCATCCGAAGGTCTTGAGCATGTTCTTCCCATCTCGTCGTGCTGAGGCGGATCGCAAGTGGACGGCCGCCGAGTGCCCGCGGCCGCCGGAGAGCCGGCGACCGCGGACGGGAGACGTCAGACGTTGACGCCGAACCGGCGCAGCGTGCCCTCGAAGCCGCCGTCGTAGGTGTCCCCGAGCGCACGGAACTTCCACTCGGCACCGTCCCGGTAGACCTCGCCGAAGACGAGGGTGCTGGTCGACCCGGCGCCCTCGCCCAGGTCGAAGCGCGCGAGCTCGGTGCCGCCGTCGTTGTTCACGACCCGGATGAAGGAGCTGGCGATCGACGAGAAGGTCTGACCCTTCTTCTCGGCGTCGTAGATGCTCACGAGGAAGGTCACCGACTCGACTCCGGCGGGGACGCCGAGGAGGTCGATGACGATCTGCTCGTCGTCGCCCTCGCCCTCGCCGGTGAGGTTGTCGCCCAGGTGGCTCACTGCTCCGCTCGAGTGCACCAGGTTCCCGTAGAAGACGAAGTCCGAGTCCTGCACGACGCGACCGGAGGCGTCCAGGAGGAGCGCCGATGCGTCGAGGTCGGTGGTGCCGCCGAAGCCCTGCGGCGCCGGGTCCCACCCGAGGCCGACGGTGATCGCGGTGAGTCCGCGAGGTCCTGCTTCCTTGGTGAGCGAGATGGTCCCGCCCTTGCTGAGGCTGATGGCCATGAGTGTGGTTCTCCTTCGTTGAGTCGTGCAGTGGTGGAGCGGTGGTGGAGGTGAGGTCAGAGGATCCGGGCGACGGCCGGCAGCAGATCGCGGATCGTGCGACCCTGGGCACGCTCGCCGATCGCCTGCATCGTCCAGCCAGCGCCGTCGCGGACGAGCTTCGCCATGATCTGGGCGGTGTGGCTGCCGGAGCCGGAGAGTGCGTAGCGGGCGATCTCGACTCCGTTCGAGGCGTCGACGATCCGGCAGAAGGCGTTGTCGATCTGGCTGAAGTTCTCGCCCGAGTAGCTGTTGACGACGAAGACGAGCGTCTGGGCCGCTGGATTCACAGCGAGGAGGTCGACGACGATGCTCTCGTCGTCGCCGTCCCCGGCCCCCGTGCGGTTGTCGCCCGTGTGGCGGATCGCGCCGTCCGCGCTGACGAGCTGCTGGAACCAGACCTGGTCGATCAACCGCCCGGAGGCGTCGTAGATCAGGCAGGAGGCGTCGAGGTCGATCTCCTGCTCCTTCTCGCGGCCGAAGAAGCCGCGGACGGTCTTGGCGTCCCAGCCGAGACCCATGTGGGCCCGAGTCAGCGTTCCGCCCTCCCGTTTGAGGAGGGAGACGCGCTGTCCCTTGCTGAGGCTGATGGTCATGGTGTTCTCCTTGTCGAGGTGGTCGGGTGCGGCGGAGGTCGGCGGCTCAGGCGAGCACGCCGGTGCGGGCGAGGGTCCACTTGAGCGGGTCGAGGCAGCGGAAAGGCGCGATGCCCCTCGCGTTCAGTTGCTGCCCGTCCGGCGACTCGCCGAGAGCGGAGACGGCGAAGAAGCGGTGATCGATCGGGCTGCCCTCGTGCGGGTTCTCGAGCGTCAGCACGATCGGCCCCGCGTTCATCGCGTAGAGCAGGCTCTTCACCTCTTCGTGGAGCAGGCCGCCGTCGACCGTGTCGTAGGACGGGGCGGCGTGGTCGGGCTCGCGCAGCATCGCGGATCCCGCGTTGGACATCACCGACGACCAGGCCACGTCCTCGACCTCGCTCAGGCGCTGGACGGCGTCGAACTTCGAGAGGACCACGGCGAGACGGCTGAGCCGGCCGCCCGTCAGGGTGATCAGGTTGTTCAAAACGGTGAGCGGATTCACGCCGGACCCGCGCTGAGCGGGGATCACGTCGACGAGTTTGTCGCGCACCGACGGGACCGCCAGCGGGTCGAACATGAAGAAGATGCCGTCCGCGTTGGCCAGGAACGCCAGATGGCCCGCGCGCGCGGGCGGCTCCTCCATCTCCTCGCCCGCGACGTCCCGCAGGACGATGAAGCGCCGCACCCCGCGGATCGTTCCAAGGCTGTAGATGAGGGGCGTCCTCTGGTACGAGTCGGCGCTCTGCGACCGAGGGGTCGGAGCCATCAGGCCCCGCTCCTCGAAGAGGGGGGCCTCGTACACCCGCGAGTAGGTGCGGCGCGTCTCGTCGTTCGCGGCCTGGAGCACAGTTCCGAGCCGCTGCGCCATCTCTGCGAGCTGCTTGACGACCACGGCGATGTAGAGGCTCTTGCCGGTGGCGCGCGCTCCGTTCATCGCGATGCAGGTCGCGTGCCCGCTGCGGTACCCACTCGGCAGGGGGCAGTGGCAGCTCGGGCAGGCGTCAGAGAGGGGCTCGCGGCACTCGGGGCACTCGAGCCCGGTGGGCGGGCTCCAGTTGCGGGCGTCCGCCGGGCGGACGAGCGCATAGCGCGTCCCCGTCATGACGTCCTCGTGCGCGTAGCGGGTGGCGTCGGGATCGAGCGTCTGGGCGCAGCGGCCCGTCGTGCAGATCCAGGCGAAGGAGGCGTCGCCGATCAGCGAGAAGCAGCTGGGGCACTTCGTCATCGGCCGACCCTCGCGTAGGGCTCCGTGCCGGGAGCGAAGCAGCCGGCGAGCAGGGAGCGCACCAGGCGGCGGAGCAGTTCCGCATCGCTCCGGAACGCCTCGGCCAGGCTCCGGCCCGCGGGATCGGTCTCGATGAAGGTGTGCGGCGTCGACGGCGGTGTCTGCAGCTGCCAGGCCGACCGCGATCCGATGACCACGAGGTGTCGGGCCTCGCCGTCGATCTCGTCGGCGGCCTCGAAGGCGCCGATGTCGGCGGGGACCGCGTCGGTGACGACGTAGGTGACCGTGTTCCCTTCCGCGAAGCCGCTCAGCGCTGGGGCACCCGACCGCACTCCGCTCGAGCGCGGCGCCTCCCGGAGTGCCGAGATCACCGCGCGCTCGGCCGGCTCGTCGGGCGGGACGTCACGGAAGGCGACGGACGCGCCGACCACCGCCGCTCCGCGCCTCCTCTCGGTCGAGAGCACGGAGGCGACACCGTCGAGGACGGCGACGACCGCCTCCGCCGTGGACGGATCGGCGGCGGTCGCGTCCTCGGCGAAACGGCGGAAGGACGCCGAGCCGTCGAGCGCGACCACCACGTGCAGGGCGCTCGTGGGCGACACCTCCTGCGCCCCCAGGATCCCGACGGTCGCGACCTGCGCCTCCGCCGCGACTCCGCTCAGCCGGTACCGGCGCTCGGAGATCCCGGCGCCGCGCACCTGCACCCCGTCGCCGCCCGGCTCGAGGATGACCACCTCGCGCTCGGCGAGGCCGGCGAGGTCGAGGGGAGGCACGACCGCCCTCTCCGGGTCGGAGGACCGCGCGTCGTCGATCCCGACGCTCACATTGGCGACCGCACCGGCGGGGAAGAGCTCGCTGCCGATCGGCACGAGGCGGATCATCGTGCGCTCTGTCACCCTCGGCACGATGAGCAGGTCCGGCCTCGGACGGACGGCGGTCGTCAGCGGCCCGCCCGCGACGACCGCGTCCAGACGCGCCGACCCCGCCTGCATCTGGAGGCGCACGGTGAGGGGCCTGTCGCTCAGAGTGACGACGGCTCCGCCCGTGATCATGTAGCTGGGCATCAGCGTTCCTTTCGGTCGGTCAGGAAGGAGGCGAGTCCGTCGCGGAACGATCCGCGGGGACGCGGACCCTTCAGTTCGCGCTGCCAGACCTTGGCGGAGCGCTCGATCGCGGTCAGGAGCTTGTCGCCGCCCACCGCGCCGCGGACGGTGACGACCGCCCTGAGCTGGTCGACGAGGACGGCGGTCACCGCCTCCGGATCGAGGTCGCCCTGGGCGGCCAGCTCGCGGAGCGGCCGATCGAGCAGTCGGATCGTGCGGCCGGCCCCGTCGGACACGGTCAGCGCCGCGAGGGCATGCGCTCGGGGGTCGACGAACGACGGGTCGGGGAAGTCGTCCGACGTCACGAAGGCGAGCCTCGCGAGTCCGAGAGCGTGCCTGGGCGCCTGCGCCCCGCTCTCGAGTCGCGTCCGCAGGCGCTCCTCCGCACCCTCTGAGGCGTCGCTGAACGTGCGGATGAGGGCGATTTCGGCGTCCAGATGGTCCGCCGGATCCTCAGCGGCGAGGAAGGAGAGCGTCGTGGCGGCGGCCGCGGCTCGCCGTGCGTCGCCTGACGCCGCCTCGGTGCGGAGCACCCGCTCGAGAGACGGCCGCCACGCCCGGCTGAAGGGCACCTCGCCGAGCACGGACACGACGGCGGCCAGGTAGCGCGGACCGACGTCGGCCGCCACAGGGGCCGGCGCGGCGGCGGCGCGCATGGCGACGACCGCGTCCCTCAGCTCGAGGACGTGCTGGGCGGGCACGAGCTCCCCCGTCGCCGACTGCGACATCGCGAGGCGGACGAGCGCGAACCGCGCCGAGGGCAGCCCCGGTCGCGAAACCTGCACCCGCCTGGCCAGCCCGCTGAGCGCATCACCCATCGGCGCCGAGGCGAGGGCGGCGGCGACGAACTCCTCGGGGAACTGCCCGCCGAACTCCTCCTCGAGCGCAGCGAACTCGGTGGGCAGCACCGCGCCCGGGAGCGCGGCCGCCCGGACGAGTGCGCGGCGGTCGACGGCCGGGATCTGCTCCCAGACCGCGTGCTCGGACAGGAGCGAGTAAGCGACGGTCGCCGTCAGCCCAGAGACCGGCACGCCCTCGCGCAGGAGCAGCATCGCGAGGGACAGCTGCACCGGCGGAAGAGCCGTGAGGGGCCCGCTCATCCGCTCCCTGATCGACGGCAGAAGCTGTCCGTCGCCGGCCAGCCACCGCAGGACCTCCTCAGGAGCGGCGCCCCCGGGAACGGGCTCCCGCTGGACCGGCACGGCCTCGAGCTCGACGATCAGCCGTTCGCGCAGCGGGAGGCTCATCACGCCCGCCCGGGCAGCGACGGCGATCCCGCGCTCGCCCACGAGGAGCTCGGCGACCGTGCGCAGGAGGGTCGCCGTCGCCGGTCCCGTCCGGCCGACGTCAGCGCCGAGCAGGCCCGCTCGGACGACGACGTCGAGCAGTCGCAGGGCGTGCACGGCCGACGTCACCGGCTCACGCGGATCCACCGGCCGGGCGAGGTCGGCGATCGCGGCCTCGGCGAGCGCCGTCAGCCGCTCCCGATCGGCGTCGAGGAGCGCCTGGTCGGGCAGCGGGACGCCCTCGTCCCTCAGCAGCCACTCCGCGTCCGACACGCAGCGCTCGAGGTAGGCCGACCCCATGAGCTCCCGGATCAGGAGAGACGACCTCGTGTCGCGAGCGTCCAGCTCCCGCCAGACGCCCCATGTGGTCGAGCCGATCGACGAGGAGACGACCGCGACGGTCCTCTCGTAGAGGTCGAGGTCTTGGCGGATGCCGTCGGGCGAGGCGTCCAGCAGCACCCGCGAGGCCTCGTCGCGCGCATCCATCGTCTCGTCGCCGAGGAGCACGACCGCCATGGCCAGCGGCCACTCCGGCGCGAGACCCCGGTCGCCCACCCGCAGCACCGCTTCGTCGAGGACGACGAGCACTCGGCGCGCGACCTCGTCGTCGACGAGGACCATCTGCGCTGCTCCCGACCAGTTCGAGGCAGCGACCTCGCTGCCCGCCGCCGTGACATGGGGTTCACCGCCCGCCTGGCCGACCGCCGGTATCTCGGCCTCGTCGATCACGACGGCGCCCGCGAACGCCGAGCGCTCGCCGGCGTCGATCCGCGGTACGACGGCGATGTGCACGCCCCTCGCCCACGCCGCTCCGAGACTGCTTGCGCGCTCGTAGAGGGACCAGGAGAGGGTGCGGGCAGTCGAGGGCGCCATGAGGCGCTGAACCGACCCCAGCCACAGCGCTCCGGTGTCCTGCGAGTCCGCGATGAGCACCACCGGGGGCCCTCCGCGCAGCGCGGCGACGGAGGCGTCCATCAGGACCGAGAGGACGCCGGCGCGCCAGGTGCTCGGGTCGCACACGAACGAGACGACGGAGTCGAGGGTGACGACCGCGCCGCGCTGCGGCATCCCCGCCGCCCGCAGTCGCGCGGCAGCGACCTCGAGGTGCGAGAAGGGCGTCAGGAGGTCCGGCGACCGCCAGAGCTCGACGGGCCGCAGCGGAGGCTCCGGCTCGTGCGGCCGCCTGTCGAACACGACGTGGTTGTAGACGTTGTCGGGGCGCCCCGTGCTGTCGGCTCCCGCCTCCGAGGACTGGAGGTAGACCGCAGAGCCGTCGACCGACGCGAGGTGCATCAGGCGCAGCGGCCGGGCCTCGAGCTCCGCCGCCGCAGGGAAGTCCGAGAGCCTGACGTGCGATCCGAAGCTCGTGACGGCGGAGGCTGTGACGAAGCCGATCTCGGCCTGCGTCGGCTCGCCCGCCTGCAGCTGGACCCGCCAGCCCTGGTCGAGCGTGTACGTCGCCTGGCTCCACCGCGGACCGCCGGCCCCGCCCTGCTCAGCCACCGCGCGCCCTGTTCTGGAAGCCGCCGACCTTCTCCTTGAGGCTCTGCACCCGCAGGGTCTCGATGGGAGGGTCGAGCAGAGCCACGCGTCGCAGGACCGCGCTCGGGAGGTCGACGAACAGGCGGAGGTAGCCGGTCGGGTGCGGCACGTCCTGCTGCCACGCCGCGGGATCGGTGCGCCAGCCGGGCTGCTCGGAGCCGGGGGCCATCGCCGCGGGCACGAAACGACGGGTCGGTGCGACGACGTCGTCGACGTCGGGCACGACGGCCAGTGGCGTCCCGTCGCCGACGGTCAGGGGGAACCGCTCGGGATTGTGCACCAGCACGAACGGCGGCGAGCTCTCGAGAGCCCGCTCGGAGGTGAGGGTGACCGTCGCGGAGTAGCGGCCCATGAGAGTCCGCTTCACCACGCAGCGGTACGACAGACGGAGCAGGCCCGGATAGACGACGCTCCGCGCCGTGCTGAGCACGCGCTTGCCCCCGTCGAAGGCCACGGCCACGAGGTGGAGCTCGCAGCCGAGCGGATCGAGCCCGCCGGTGCGGTACTCCAGCGATCCGCGATCGAAGTACTCCGACTTCGAGATCTCCCTCGGCTCTCCCTGGACGGCGAGTGCGGAGTCAAGGCCGACGGGCGAGCGGTAGGCCATCACGACGTCCGCGCCGTCGGGCCACTCGAAGGTGATCCTCTGGTTCTGGACGCGCTCGACGATCCGGAGCTGCGCCACCGGCGGCACACGGACCCCTCGCACGGTCCGACCGACGAACGCCTGGCCGTCCATGAGCACGACGATCGTGAAGTACGCCCGCGTCCAGCCGCGCGGCCACGGCACGTCGCGCATCGAGGCCCGGGTGCCGTCCGTCGTGATCGGATGCGCCAGCCGGCTCTCGGTCGAGAGGTTGGCCTGCGGGAGGACCGTCTCCGGCACGATCTCGCGCTCGATCCCGGCGCTCGGCGGCGCCGTCGTGCGGTAGATGACGACGTCGCCCCCCGGCGGGACCGTCCACGACAGGTCGAAGAACGGAGCGTCGGCATCGTCGTGCAGCTCGAAGGCGAGATCGAGGACGGGCTCGTGGACGTTGGGGATGTCGATCGGCACCGCCGTGGGGGCGGAGAGGCGCGGGACCCCGTCGATCACCGCCTCCGCGAAGACCTGGTAGAGGTACTTCTCCCCGCGCACGGCGTTTCTGTCGACGAAGCCGCCGAGGTTCGCCTCGTCGACGAGAATCCTGAAGCTCGGATCGCCCACGGTCAGAGCGCCGCGGGATCGGGGCACCCGGAACACCTGCACGCGCGTAGTGCCGCCGTGAGCCCTCCAGCGGCCGATCACGCGACCCTCGTCCTCCTGCACGTCGACATCGACGACCGGTGCGACCACGGCGCCGAAGGCGTGCAGCGAAGGCTGCGCGAGGACGGCGTCGCGCACATCGCGACCGACGTTCCGCCACACCTGGTAGTGCCGCACCGCGGTGGTGAACGGCCGCTCGTCCAGGGCGTCGGTCTCGACCGTCGCCGCGACGAGGTGACCGTCGTCCGGTGAGTAGGGGGCGTGCTCGTCGGCCGAGACGACGCGGAACACCGCGGTCGCTCTCGCATCGGCGTCCGACCAGACGGCGCGGAGGGACCCTTCCGGCCCGGGAGTGACGCGCAGCGGAGTCGGCACGCCCTCGGAGCCGCCGTAGGCGTAGGGCGCGAACGAGGCGGGGTCGATGGCGGGCGACGGGGCGGGGGCGGTGGTCGCGAGCGGGACGGGCGCCGACGGCTCCGTCGCCGGCGGCGACGCCGGTGCCGGGGAGTCGACCGGTCCAGCGGAGGGCGCCTCCTCGGTGCGGCTCGCGAGCGTGCGGGCCACCACGGCTGCGATGTCGTCGGCGAACTGGCGCACGACGGGCGCGAAGGTCGCCCTGAGCTCGTCCGCCTCGCTCTTGCGCGATCGGGCGACGAGCCGAAGGTGGGTCTCGGTCAGCTGGCCGATCCCGGGTGCCTCGCGGGCGATGGCGTCCTCGCGCCAGCGCTTGAGCGCCGTCAGCACCGCCTCCTCGGGGGTCTCGGAGGCGGCGGGCAGGACCGGCGGAGCGGGCGGGACAGGCGGGACGGTCGGGGGCGGCGGCGGGGGCTGCTCGTCGGGCGCCCCCTCGCCGGTCGGCTCGAGCAGCCGGCTCGGCAGCGAGTCCTGGGGGTCGTTCGCCCCCATGCGCTCCTGCTTCAGGAGGTACTCGATGGTCGGCTGCCACTGGCGCGCCGACGAGCTCGAGTCGGGAGGCATCGAGCCCGCGAGCGCGATGCGCCGGAGCTCGTCGAACGGCGGCGTCCGGTGACCGCGACCCGCCGCCTCCTCGGCCCAGAAGGTGAGGAAGCGCAGTCGTCTCGCCTCGTGCGCGTCAGGCATCGTGCACCTCCACCGGGTCGACCAGGATCGCGGGCATCAGAACGGCATCCCGTCGAACAGGTCGGGGACGTCCGCGGCCGTCGGCTCGGGGATCGCCGCGGGAGCGGCGACGACCGGTGCTGACGCCCACTCCCGAGCGCCGTCCAGACCGACGTCCGACACCATGCGCGGGCCGGCAGCACGGTGGACGAGGAACTCGTATGCCGGGATCGACGCGGTGAGCTCGGTCAGGGCGACGATGCGGCTGAGTCCGCGTCGGCCGATCCTCGAGTCGGGACGCTCCACGGCGCTCGCACCAGAGGCGCGCGCCGAGTCGGTGAGCAGGCCGTCGTCGAGCCGGTCACCGAGCAGGCGCGAGGGCGAGTCCGTGTCGGCGAGGAACCTCGCGTACGGCACAGGTGCGCCTCCGGCCAGACGTGCGTCGGACACCGACGCGAGCAGACGGTCGGCGATCGCGGACCGCGGCCCGTCGAGATCCTGCAGGACCCTCGCCCAGGTCGCATCGCCGACGGAGCCGTCGACGCCGTGAGCGCTGAGCGCTGCGGTCCAGAGCGGGAGCAGGCTGTCCTCGCCTCCGCCCGACTGACGGTAGAGAGCGCGGGCGTCCGCCTCGATCTCGACGCCGCGGGGACCGATCTGGCGGGGAGCGCCGGCGAGCGCGGCGGTCCAGCACTGATCGAGCCAGCCGATCGCGAAGATGTCCCGGCGCAGCTCGATGGCGGCACTGCCGACCGCGGCGGGATCCACCACGCCCGCGCCCAGGCGCACCGACTGGGGGAGGTCGGCGACGTCGACGTCCGGCGCGAGTGCCGACTCCTCCGCACGGCCGAAGGGCGCCGCGAGGATCGTCCCGACCACGCGCGACCACGCGAGGAACTGCCCGTAGGCGTCGGTGAGGCGTCGCGCATCGCGGACGGCGTGACGCAGATTCCGCCGGGCCAGCTCCTCCCGCGCCAGGAGTTCGGTCCTGGCGTTGATCAGCCGGAACAGCTCGCGCTGCCCCCGGAGGAACACGATCAGAGTGGTCGCGAATCCGACCAGGAGGATCGAGCCGAGCAGGATCAGTCCGATCGTCACTCCGATCACACCGGTCGCGAGGAGGACGCCCGTCACCACCAGGAGGGCGGTGAACACGATCACGAGGATGCGAGTCGTCGACGCGAGACGCTTCTGCTGAGCCTGCACGGAGGTGAGGATGTCGTCCGCGCTGGCGGCCCGGCGGATGTCCTCGAGGAGCGTGCGGATCTCGAGAGTCACGGCGAAGAAGCTCTCGCCGATCCGCGTACCCACGCGGGCGGCGAAGCTGTCGCCGTGCTCGGCCTTCCACGTCCCGAGGGCCTGCAGAGCGGTCGCGGCGGCGACGCCGACCGCCGGCTGCTCGGCAACGAAGCGGAGGCGCTGCTCGAGCGCGTAGACGCCGAGCACGTCGAAGGGCTCCGCTGCCGGCAGCCCCACCGTCGCCGCGAGGTGCGGAGGCACTCCGTCGAAGGCCTGATCGGCTCCGGGCACGATGCCGCCCGGGCGCCGGAGCACACCCCGCTGAGCTCCGATCTGCACCGGAGTGAGACCGGTGACGCGCTCACCGCCGTCGGCGAGCGTCAGGGAGGCGGCGACGTAGTCCTGCCACAGCGCCGAGAGGTCGGCGTGCGCCTCGTGGTCGCGCCGGGCGCCGCCCTGCTCGTCGAGGATCCTGTCGATCGACGCGGCGGCACCGCCGTAGTCGAGCCAGCTCGCCGGCATGCCGTCGGCAGTCACCCCCTTCACGACCACCGCGTAGGCCGACGGTGCGCCTCCGAAGACGAGGCCGTGCACCGCCGCCGCCGCGTCCGCGCGCACCCGGTTGACCACGGCGGCGAGCCAGGCCCTCGGAGCGTTGCGGAGGGCGGCCAGCACGAATCCGAAGAGCATCTTCAGCGCGTCCCAGGCGCCGATCTGCTTGGTCTTCCGCGGCGGCTCCGCGTCACGGGGTCCGCGGAGGACACCGGGGTGGCGCGCCCAGAGCTGCTCGGACATGTTCTGGGACGCGAGCGGAGCGTCCTCGACGTAAGTCGCCGCCGTTCCGAACTGCGTCGGGAGCGGGAGTCCCCGCTCCATCGAGAGCACCTCCCGACGCAGCGCGCCCTCCAGCTCCGCGGTCCCGAGTCGGCGGTAGTACGACCGCGACATCCGGGCCAGCTGCCCGTAGGTGAGGTTCTCGTCGTCGAGCGGTGAGCCGTCGACGCCCGTCCACAGCCCGACCAGTCCGGCGACACCGGCGGCCGCGGGGACGCCGAGCTCGAGAGGATCGGTGGTCGGGGGGAGGCGGGTCTGACCCATCCCGGGTCCGCTCGAGTCTTCGGGCGAGAGCAGGATGTTGTGCCAGCCGTCCA
Source organism: Rathayibacter sp. AY1H3 (assembly GCF_002932015.1). Lineage (NCBI taxonomy): Bacteria > Bacillati > Actinomycetota > Actinomycetes > Micrococcales > Microbacteriaceae > Rathayibacter > Rathayibacter sp. AY1H3. The sequence continues at coordinate 51,157 of NZ_PSUU01000013.1, read as the reverse complement.
CAGCGAGGTCCGCCACGGTGGCGGGGCCGCCCGCCCGTGCGACGACCGCCCGGACGCGGACCACCTTCGCCTGTCCGAACGAGCTCTCGAGGAACTGCGCGAGCTCCTGCTCGACCGCGGTGCCCGCAGGCACCACTCCGGTGAGCGCCGGGACCAGCGAGACCAGGCGGATGCGCTCCGTGCGCCCCGCTCCGGCGAGCGCGTTCAGCGTGGTGCCCTCGATCGTTCCGCCGCGGACGACAAGGGCCGAGATGCTCGTGCGCCCGATCATCTGCGGCTCGACCCAGTGGAACTCGTCGACCATTCCGGCGGCCGACCAGTCGGTCAGTGCGTCCCTGATGCCCGCGAGCGGGCCGGCCGGCGCGAGGAGGACCGTGATCGTCGACATCAGAAGGCTCCGAAGTCGGGCTCGGGGACGGCGGCGAGGGCGCCGGCCGGGGCGAAGGCTCCGTCGGCGGATCGTGGCAGTCCGGCGGCGGGCACCGGTCGGGCCGCCAGGGTCCTCGCGGCGTCGAGGGTCTGCCGCAGCTCCTCGGTGGCCAGGATGATGTCCGGCGCCAGGTCGCGGAAGATCGGCGTGGTCGAGGCGGTCCGCCGCGTGGCGATCGTCGAGTAGGTCCCCGGCGCGGCGCCGGGAGCTCCCGGTGTGAAGCTCGTCGTGGTGAAGGTGTGGATCGACTCGAGCCAGGCGAGGGCATTCGCGTACCTGGCGTCGAGCGTCTCCCCGACGATGCGCGACGGCGTGCCGCTGGGGGTGTCCCCTGTCGCGAGCCAACCAGCGAGCTCGCGCTCGGAGGACCGCTCGATGAGCCCGCGCGCGGGGCCTCCCGGGTTGGCGTCCGAGAGCCTGCGCAACTGGCGGTACGGCTTCATCGACGTCATCACCGGTGCGTCGAGCGCCCGCGAGATCGCCAGCAGGTACGACTCGAGAACGGCGGGCAGCCAGTCGATCAGGCGGCCGAGGAACTCGGAGGGAGGCGTCAGCAGCGGGTGCGGGAAGGCCATCCAGCGCTCATCCTCCGGGTCCCAGATCTCGACCGGTGTGTCGTACGGCGCGTCCGGGATGCGGATCTGGCCCGTCATCTGGCCGACGTACCAGCCGGCGATCATGGCGCGACGCTCGCGGTCGCCCATGGGGAGCGACGCCGGCAGCGGTCGGCTGCGCCGGTTCGACCAGAAGGTGAGGCGTCCCTGCTGCGACGTCTCGGCCCACTGCTTCGCCACCGGGAGCAGGAGCGAGTCGAAGACGAGAGGCGCGTAGTTGCGGTAGGAGCCGAAGATGTCGATCCGGGTCAGCGTGCTCTCGGCGTTGACGGCCCGTCCGAAGATCTGCGCCACCTCGTCGGCCATGTTCTGGCGCGAGGCGATGACCTGCTCGAGCGCCGCCACGACCGGCGAGTCCTTGAACGGCACGCCCGAGAACTTGTAGCGGTACTGGGTCGGCGTGCCGTGGATGGCGTTCACCGCGTCCGAGTCGATGCTGATCAGAGGGAGGGCGCGAGAGAGCGCCTCGCCGAACTTCGCCACGAGATCCGCGTGCCGGCCGGGAAGACCCGACGGCGGGAGGTCCTTGCCCTCGGCGAAGTCCCGGAGGGAGAGAGCGCAGAAGATCTCGAAGGACTCGCCCGGCCGGCGGATGAACGCCAGGGCGCGCTCGACGAGGTCGGCCGGCGCGACGGCGAACTGGTAGCGCCCCTGCGACGGAGTGAGCGGTGCTCCGTTCATCGGATCGCGGTTGAAGAGCCCGGGTCGCCACTGGGCGAGCCTCTCCACGAGGCCGCCCGGCGCCTCCGCACCGCTCGCAACCGGCCACGTGCCGCTGATGACGGCGCGGGCGCCGAGGACGCGCGCGTCCGAGAACATGACCGCCGTGGTCCCCTCCGCGACCGCGGCGCGCAGGTCTCCCTCGTACTGCTGATCGAAGCCGGCGGAGGGGGTGAGCAGGATCTCGTTGTCCGCGACGTCGAAGCGCGCGGGGACGAAGCGGTCCTCCTCCGAGGGCCAGGCCGTGTAGTCGCTGGTCGCGACGTTCGCGAGCCCGACCGCTGTCGGCGCCGCGTGCACCGCGTTCTCGAGGACCTGGATCCCCTCGCTCAGAGCGAGGCGCAGGGGGGCGAGGACGTCCGTGACGAGCGCCTGCAGGATCGTGCGCGCGACGTCCGCGCTCCGGGCGTAGACCGTGTTCGTGGTCTGCTGCCGGAAGAGGTCCACCAGCCGGTCGACGACGCTCGCACCGTTCGCGATCGTGCCGCGCATCCCGGCGAGCTGCGTCTCGAACGCTGGGGGCACCTGGCCGAGGTCGCCGCCCTGGTATCCCGCCATGGTCTGCAGGTGGGTCAGCAGCTGATCCTGGATCAGCCGCTCCACGCGGTCGAGGACCTCGCGGGCGTACGGCAGGCCGAAGAGCTCGACGGCCTCGGCGACCTGCGCGAGGATCCGCTCGTGCAGGTGGTCGCTCCACTGGAACCCCCAGCGGTACGCCGCCTCGGAGGCGGCGCTGCCCAGCACCGCCTTCCTCTCCGCGAGGAACTGGCGCAGCGTCGGCGACCAGAGCGCGACCGTGGTCGCGGGCGGCGGGACGTAGGGGACGAACTGCTCGTCGAGGATCCGCCGCGCCGCGCCGTCGGCGTCGGTGCGGGCGAAGGCCGTGCCGGTGAACCAGCCGAGCACCTGCTCAGTCGACAGGGGGCCGGGCGCGTCCGAGAAGGGCAGGCCCATGGCGTCGGCGACACGCGTCCACTGCGAGTCGGCGAGCGCGCGGAGCTGATCGACGCTGGAGGCGATGCTCCCCGGCTGGAGATGCCCCTCCCGCAGGCGGTCCGCCGCGGTCCGGGCGAGGCGCTGCGCCGAGTAGTGCCGGTAGCGGTCGCGGCCCATCGAGAGGCTCGCGTAGCCGAAGGCGCCCCAGGGGATCGAGTTCGCACTCTCGCCCCAGCCCAGGAAGTCGAGGTCGGCAGGAGTCGGGTCGGCGACGTTCACGATGTCGAACTCGACGAAGTCGCCCGACGCCTTGCCGCTGGAGATGAGCGCCGCGAGACCGCGCCCCAGCCCCCGGTACACCGCCGACTGCGATCCGTCGCCGAACTGCGTCTTCTCGGCGCCGACGAACCGCCCGACTGGGAACACCCGGGCGAACGGCGCCGCGCTCGTCCGCGTGACCCTCTGACCGAGGGCGCTGAGGATGGCCACGTCGTGGTCCTCGGCCGCCGCGGTCTGGGTGGCGACGATCTCGCCGAGCATGGCGAGCGCGTTGGCCCGGACACCGCCGCGGGCGGAGGCGGGCAGGCCGTCGAACACGTCGGGGGTGACCATGAACACTCCGACGAGCCCGGGGTCGACCCCCTGCACGAGCGTGAGGAGGCGGCAGACGTCGAGCGCCATGCTCGCGCCGGCGCCGCCGGCCATCGACGACACCACGAGGACGACCGTCCGCGACGCCGGGTCGAACGAGCCCGCTCCTGGCAGGATCCGCGAGACCCGCGTCATCTCGGTGTTCGCCTCGACGGTGTTGATGCTCTGGAAGGCGCGCGAGAGGCCCTCGAACACGTCGGAGGCGCGCTGCAGAGTGATGGCCCGCCCCACGGCGCGCATCTGCCCGGCTCCGTTGCCGATCGGCACCGTGATCGACGCCGGGTCGCGGGGGGCCCAGGTCCCGAACTCGCCCAGCGCGCCGCCCTGTCGCAGGCGCGTGCTCAGGGCGTTGTCGAGGACGGTGTAGCTGCCCGTCGAGGGCGCGGTGCCGATGTAGGTGCCGCCCTGGTCGCGGACGTTGCCGATGCCGTTGATCCGGGTGTCCGGCGCGTTGGGCACGTCGATGTGGACGAACTGCCAGCCGGCGGGGATCCGGTCGATGCCCAGCGGCGCGAGCTCGGAGTGCAGCTGATCCATCATGTAGGCGAGGGTCGAACCCCCGGAGCCGCCGCAACCGACGACCAGGAACTTCTGCATGGATCAGACCTCTTTCGACGTGGGATCGAGTGGACCGGACGAGGGCATCAAAGGGTCCCCCAGGGGTTCGCATCGGGAGCCGGGCGGGGCGGCGCCTCTCCCGTGTCCGCCTCCGGCCGCGCCGGCGCCGCTGGCGGGGAGGCCACGGCCGTCGGCGCCGCAGAGGATCCGAGGCCGGAGCCGAAGCCGCCGAAGCCGCTCGTCTCGGCGGCCCCTCCCCCTCCGAACGGCGAGCTCGCCGCCTCGGCCGCAGGAGCGTCAGACTCCGGCTCCTCCGCGACGAGGCGGGAGAGGATGTCGGGGAGACGCGAGTTCAGATCGTCCGCGAGACTGGCGCGCTGCGCGGGCGTGGCCGTTCCCCCGATGAGCAGCAGGACCTCGGCCGATCCGGCCGGGCGCCCCGGCTGGTGGAAGACGACCCAGTTGTTGTGCACGGCGAGAGGGAGCCTCGCCGTGGTGCCCTTCGCGGTGGTCGACGGCGAGGCGCCGGAGGCGCTCGACCAGCCCGGGCGGTCCACGCGGACGAAGCCCGCCTCGGTCGGCGCGGCGCCCGCCCGGGCGACCAGCTCCGCCCCGCCGGTCACCACACGGCGCGAGCCCCTCGCGCTGATCGGGACCACGTCGCGGAGATCCTCCGGCCCGATGGCGAAGCGGCTGCCTCCGCGGAGCACGCTGCCGCCGGACACCTCCACCGGGACCGTCGTCGCCACGAGGGGCCTCGCCGGGACGACCGAGACGAGCCACTTCGCGAAGTAGAGGACGCCGACCGGGACCGCGATGCCGATGATGAGCGTGATCGCGAAGGCGAGCCAGACCACCGGGACGTCCAGCGGCAGCGCGAGGCTCGCTGTGAACGGCACCTCGACCTCGAGTGGCGGGCCGCTGCCGTCAGAGGAGGCGAGCATCACGGTGATCGTGCCGTTGATCGCGCCGTTGCCGCCCTGCTCGGTGCTGAGCCGCAGAGGCAGGCCGGCGCCGCCCGAGTCGACGCACGAGTCGGCGGAGGAGGCTGTCGACTCGATCGTCACCGCGCCGAGACCCTGCGGCGACGCGACGACATCGGCCGAGTCCGAGGCCAGCCAGGCGCAGCCGTCGCCCTTGAGCGAAAGCACGGCCTGCTGGTCGACCGGTCCCTCGGCGCCGCCGAAGTCGACGCGCTCGGCGACGGTCGGGTAGGCGGCGGGCGGCTCGATCGAGATCCGCTGCGCCACCACGCTCGGATCGAGAGCGGTCCCGGGCACGACGGCGCCGGAAGCGGAGGTGGCGGACCCGGTGGTCACCTCCAGGCGCAGGGTGAGGAGCCCCAGCCCGACAGCCGCATCGGTGAGGGGCAGCGCGACCGGTCGCCCGATCGCCGCCTTGTCCTCGGTGTCGAGCACCGTGACGACGGCTCCCTCCGCGTCCTGGAGCGACACGGCGTACCGCATCGTCCCGAGGATCGACGACGGGTCGACGGGCGCCCCGCCCCGGCCGACGAGCGCGAAGACCGCGCCGTCGATCGTCTCGCCCGCGTGCAGCACGACGCCCGTGCCGTTCGTCCAGCTCGGCCCCAGATCTCCGCTGATGTGCAGGTTCGTCTTCGACCGCCGATCGGCGGAGGCCCCCTGCGGATCCGTGAACGTGAAGGCCCACTGGCCGACCCACGCCGCGTCTGCGGACGACCCGCGATCGACCGTGATCGACACCGTCTTCTCGGTGATCCACTCGTAGTCGATCGACGCACCGCTCGCGTCGATCACGACCGAGGCGCTCCCGCCGCCGTCCGCGTCGCGGGCGAGATCGACCCGCGTGCCGTCCGGCAGGCTCATGCTCGCCGCGAGACCGGTGGCGTCGGCGGAGCCGAGGATCTTGACGCGGGGCGTCGAAGCGTCGAGGACGAAGTTGTGCGCCTGGTCGGCGCAGGCGACGACCTGGCAGATTCCCGCCTCCTGGGTGAGCGGCGCTCCCCCGGGAGTCGCGATCGCGTCGAAGGCGAAGAGGAGGCTGTCGATGTCGCCTGCCACCTGGAAGGAGCCGGGGACCGGCTCCGTGATGTCGCCGCAGCGCGTCCCGGCGAGGTCGGTGCCGGTGGTGACCGACCTGATGAAGTCGAAGTCGGCGTCCGTCGATCCGGGGCCGGTGAGGCCGACGCCGAAGACCGTGATCCCCGACGAGCGCAGCTGGTCGGCGAGACCGCCGCCGCGGCAGAGGTCGGCGGCGGCGGCGTCCCGCACCTGCGCGGCGGCGCCCGAATCGGTCAGGTCGACGCCGGGGGCGAAGCGCTTCTGCGTCCCGTACTCGGCGCGCTCGGCACCGGTCTCGCGGGGGAAGTAGTCGAGCTTGCCGTCGGTGAACCAGACCACGGCCTGGCAGCCCGCGCCTCCCGTGCGTCCGGCCGCTCGGTCCGCGAGATCTGCACGCGCCCCGTCGAGCGCCGTCCAGTAGTCGGTGTCGAAGCCGTCGACGCGCTCGGCGAGTCCGGCGATGCTCGCCCGGACGCCGTCGACCGACTCGGCGCCGAGCGGCGTCCACGGGAGCAGCGTCGAGTAGGAGTCGCCGAAGACGCTGAGCTGCACGTCGACCGGAGTGCCGGCCTCCGTCGCGAAGTCCGCGAGCTGATCGACGAAGTAGGTGGCCGAGGTGACCCGGCCGAGCGCGGCGTCGCTCGACGTGAGGCTGCTCGACTCGTCGACGAGCAGCAGCACGTCGGCCGCACCACCACCGGCGATGCACGCCCCGAAGGCGCCCAGCGCCGGATCCGCCTCGGCGGCGGCTGCTGCCGGCGCCTGCACTAGTCCGCCGACGATCAGCGGGACCGCGAGCGCGACGACGGAGAGGAGTCCAGCTCCGCGGCCCTTCACAGCTGCCACACCCGTCCCGCCCAGAAGGCGATGCGGGCGGCGCTGGCGATCACGGCGAGCAGCACGATGATCAGGCCCCCTCGGTAGAGCCACGGCGCCCAGGTGGGCGGCGAGTACATCAGCTGGGTGCGCCTCCTGGTGTCGAGCAGCAGGTAGACGGCGAAGAGGCCGATCGCGATCGGGCCCGCGAACGCCCACGAGAGGATCGCTGCGAGCGGGTCCGCTCCGAGCACCAGCGCGGCGGCCCCCGCGAGAGCGGCGACCGCTACTCCGCCGATCAGCCAGCCGATGGGCGAGCGGACGGAGGACGGAGCCGGCTCGGTGGCGACGGCGCCGCCGAAGCCGGCCGACGCGGTGAGGGGAGCGGTCGCCGTCGACGAGGCCCCGCCAAACGACGCTCCGAACGCGTCGGCGCGGGGCGCGGGATCCGCTCTGGACGAGTCGTTACCGGGGGTGGTGCCGCCCCCGCCGGTGAAGCGGCTGAAGTCCCACCCGCCGGTCGGATCACTCATCCGTCGCCCCCATCCTCCGCGCCCTGCGGCGTCCGGAGTCAGGATGACAAGAGCACTCGGCATCGTCACGTCACACTGATCGGTGACACATGACCCGTGTCACATGAAGTGGTGACAGGGCTCCTCTTCTTTGCGGACAGTCACGGACCGGAACTGCAGGGAGTGCTTGAAGAAGTCGATCTTCGTGTCGAGGCGGATACCGCACTCGACGTACTTGGCTTTGATCCTCTTCAAGTAGGTGCGTACCGTGTCCTGAGACAGACCCATCTGGAAGGCGACGTTCTTCACCGGGAGCCCCGTCGCGTAGAGGCTCATCACGCGCTTCTCCTGCATACTCAGCGCGGGTCGGCGGATCTGCGTCTCCTGGAGGAGCAGAGCCGTGACGTGCGGAGTGAGGTAGTCGCGCCCCGACAGGGCCGCCTCGATGGCGAAGCCGATCTCGGAGGCGCTCTCGCTCTTGGACGCGTACCCGAGCGCTCCCGCTGCGAGCGCCCGGTGCACGACTGTCGCGTCGGCGAAAGTGCTGACGACGATGACCTTCATCCCCCGCGCGGTGATCTCGGCGACGCGCGCCTCGATCGTGCTGTCGTCCTTGAGGTCGACATCCACGATCACCACGTCGATGGGGCCGGTCAGCTCCTCGAGGAACCCGACATAGCTCTGCGATTTGACGACCACGCGGATCCGGGGATCGGCCGCCGTCAGCCATGACTCGAGTCCATCGAGGAACATCCGCTGATCATCGACGATCGCGACGTTGATGAGGCCGGTGAGTGCCATCAGGGTCCGTCCTTCGAGCGCTGTCCGGATCGCTCGGGCTGAATCTAGGACACTTCGCGCCACTCGGTCACCAGTTCGCGACATCACGTCTCTTCGCGGAGCTCCGAACGAAATGCATCGCTATAGATCGTCATCGGGACCACTCCACCTCGACGACGACGAACCCGTCCGACTCGTTCGAGGTCCCGCCGAGACGATCGACCGCCTCGACGAGGCCGCCGAGCGCGACGTCCCGCTCGAGCATCACGCCCGGCCCGGCGGTGAGCACGACGCCGACGGAGTCCCCGTACCGCGTGACGACGACGGCGACCGAAGCCGACCGGCGCGCAGCGAGGGTCTGCAGTCGTCCGATCACCTCGAGCAGCACCGTCCGGACGCGGTCGGGGATGTCCTCTGCGGCTCCCTCACCGTCGAGCACGTCGAGCTGCGCGGGCGAGCGCAGGCGCTGCAGATCGCGCGACGCGAGCGCGAGCGTGAGCCACCCCGACTCCGCCCCTGATGAGAGGAGGCCGCGCACCCGTCGCGCGACGACCACCGCCGAGTCCACCGCGATCGGATCGAGGGGGAGCGGCGATCGGCCCGACGCGACGTCGTCGAGCAGAGGAGCGGCGAGCTCCCTGAGCCTCGACCGGCGATCGGCGAGCAAGGACTCAGCCGCCGCGACCGCCGCCCGCTGCGACTCCAGCCTCGCCGCCTCGTGGTCGAGCTCCTGCAGCTCGACCACCGCTCGACCCGCCGAACGCAGATAGACCGCGACGCCGGCAGGGACGACCAGCGCCTCTGCGCAGATCCGGGCGACAAGCGCCGGCAGCACCCAGGGGCCGTCGACGGCCCCCGACGCCAGGGCGAGGCACAGGAGGGTCGTGGTGTGCGCCCCCGCGAGCGTCAGCACCACGGCGCTCGGCTGGGACCGGTAGAGCCAGACGAGGGCGAGCGACACCCCGGTCACTCCGATGTTCGCCCCGGTGAACCGGACGCCCGCCGGCGTGATGAGGGTCGCGGTCACCGTCGCGCCGACAATCAGGAAGACGAAGGCGGCGAGGGCCGCGATGCGCCGGAAGCGCCGTCGTGACGCGGTCGGGCGTCCGGTCAGCGCACCCGTCGCCAGGAGGACCGCGAGGCACAGTCCCGCCAAGCCCGGCACGAGGTAGTCCTGCCAGAAGACGATGACGAGGAGAGTCGCGTCGGCCACCCCCACCCAGCCGATCACCATCGGGGCCGTCCGCGAGCTCCTCCTCAGGCGCTCGGCCGCCGGAACGGGCGGCGGAACGGCGCTCTCCGGGAGGGCGCGGACGACGTCGGGGATCTCGATCCGCACCCGGGTCCCCTCGCCGGCGATCGAGGTGACGGAGGCTCGACCACCCACCGACTCGATGCGACGGACGATCGACCGCGCGACTCCCCACCGGGTCGGCATCGGCGAGTGCGTCGGATCGAAGCCGTCGCCGTCGTCCGCCACCTCGACGGTCAGGAGGGAGGTGTCGCCTCCTACCCGCACCGCGACAGCGTCCGTTCGGGCGTGCAGTCGCACATTCCGGAGCGCTTCGCGGACCGCTCCGTCCAGGGCGAGGCGCGACTCCTGCTCGAGCACCTGCGACCCGTCGGTCGAGACGTCGACCGCCCAGCGCAGGTGCAGCGACTCGGCGACCCGCTGCCAGCCGTCGATCAGGTCGCCGACGGTCGGGACGTCGAGGGGGGAGTCGCGGCCGGCGGTGAAGTCGGCGAGGTCCTCCCGGCAGCGCTGCCGGAGCTCGGCCGGGTCCATCCCCACGCCCCCGTGCGCGAGCATCGTCAGCGTCGCGAGCACGTTGTCGTGGACGGCGATGTCGTGCTCGCGACGCCTCCGGGCAAACTCCTCGCCGTACACACGGTCACGCCGGGCGGCGGCCAGAGCAGCGATCGCCGATCCGGCGAGCGCCGCCCCCCGCCGCATGCCCCAGCCGCCCAGAGCGCAGACGACGATCAGGTTGACCGACCACAGGCAGCCCGCGAGGATCCTCGGGCCGGGTGCGCCGAGTATCGCGGCCCCGACGAGAGCGATCGCCGCGACGGTCATCGAGACGACGAGAGCGTGGCTGAGGCGCTGAAGACCGAGCCCGAGGAGCGTCAGGGCGATCCCGATCGCGAGGGGCCGAGCGGGTTCGATCACCTCGGCTGCGTCCGCGCCTATCGGCCCCCACGGGTCGACCGCCGTCGACCACCAGGTGATGAGCCCCGCGGCCGTGACCACGCCGAGCCAGACGGGTGACCAGAGTCGGAGCGCAAGGACGATGACTACCGCGGCGATAGCCGCTGCTCCGACGGTGGCCGCAGCACCCCGCGACAACGCCTCGAGGAGCACCACCAGCGTGTAGGCGAGACCGACGTGGATCGCGATCCTCCGCAGGACAGCCGATGCCGCCGCCGCCTCCCCACCGGAGTCGATCGGAGCCTGAGTCGCAGCCGCCACGGCACCTCCCTGCTCGGCCGCACGAGCTTAGGCCGGGGTGTCTTCACCGGGCTCGTCCCCTTAAGCGGTGACGCCTCCCTGCTCGGGATCCGCGTACTCTCGGCCCGACCGACCGACGAGAGCAGGAGATCATGGCCAACGAATCCGACTACCGAGCCGCCATCGCGCGGGTCAAGAACTCGCCGGCGACGGCGAGCCGCAGCGATTGGGATCTCGTCAACAAGGCGGCGCAGCAGGCAGGAGAACTGGGGAACCGTACCCGCGAAGCCCGCGACGGCCGCTGAGCGGCGCCCGGGCCGGAGCGGATCGTCCTTCCGCTCTTCACCACCTCCGCGTCGCCGTCGACCGGTGAGCCTCGTCGGGCCCGCCAGGACAGTTGCCACGGGTGCCGGGTCGCGCCCATGAGGGCAGGACGGTTCGGACCCGCGCATCACAGAGAACGGTCCCACCGACCGATACGCCTCCGCCGCCGCCGCCGCCGGAGAAGTTGAACGCGGCGCACTCGTAGTTCGTCTTCGGGCGCGGCTCCCCGACGGCCGCGCCGTCGCCGCCGCTGAGGAAGGCACCCGCGCGACCCGCGTTGCCGTCGGCGCAGGGGCTGAACCTGTCGTAGCCGGCCGCTCCTCCTGATCCGCCGCGGGACGACGTCGCTCCGCCGCCGCCGGCTCCGTCGACCGCGGCGTTCCCGCCGCCGTTCGCACCTCCCTGTGCGCCGTTGCCTGCATCGGCGTCGCCGCCGCGCGCGTTCGTCCCGCCGACGCCGCCACCACCGCCTGCGACCGCCAGGGCGTGCTGACAACCGTCGGACCCGACCGTCGAGAGGTACTGGGGGTCACCGCCCCTGCCGCCGGCGTTCAGATCGGGACTGCCGGCCTCGGGCGCCCCTCCGGACGGCGCACCGGTGATGCGGCCGAGCGTCAGCACCTGCCCGGGCGTCACGGCCACATCGACGACGAGGGTGGAACCGGAGCCGCCGATTGCTCGACCGCCCGCGCCGCCTCCGGGTGCGTAGTACTGATCCCCGCTCCCCTGGCCGTCCGCTCCGCTGAGGACGGCTCGGACGGCGCCGACGCCCTCGGGCACGACGACGTCCGAGAGCGGGACGACTCGGTCCGACGTCAGGCACGGGGAGGAGAGCGCCGGAGCCGCCGATGCGGCCGGCGCAGCCACCACCGTCAGCCCGGCGCCCGCGACCAACACGGCCGCGGCGACGAGAGAGTGGAAGAAGGACTGTCGCATGCGCTGCTGCTCCTCGGCGGCCGGTGGCGCGAGCTCGTACTCGCGGTCGGCTCACGGTAGAAGAGGGAACGGCTGCGTATCGGGAATCGAGACAGACCCCCTACTCGGGGCGACGACGAGCTGCACCTCCTCGACCCGCAGGAGGGCGTCGGCGGTCCCGCTGCGCCGGCGGGAGACCGCTCCGGCGGCCCCGCGCAGTCACACTCCGTCACGATCCGGCGCGCACTCCCCTCGGCCTGACAGGCTCCCGGCATCCGCCTTCCGGGCGTCTGGACAGGAGCACACCGTGACGATCACTGCACCGGCGACCACCGCGACCACTGCGGCGGCGAGCGCCGCGACCAGGGTCTCCGCGCCCGCACCCCGTGCCTCCGCGGCGGCCGGCTTCACCACGCGCCAGGTGCACGCCGGTGCCGCGCCCGACGGCGCCCACGGAGCGCGCGTCACGCCCGTGCACCTCAGCGCCGGCTTCGTGTTCGACAGCTTCGAGCACGCCCGCGAGCGGTTCGCCGGCGAGGACGAGGGCTACCTCTACACCCGCAACGGGAACCCGACCACCGAGGAGGTCGAGCGTCGGCTCGCCGATCTCGAGGGCGGCGCCGAGGCGATCCTGGTGGCGAGCGGCCAGGCGGCCACCGCCTCCGCTCTCCTGGGGATCCTGCAGGCCGGCGACCGGGTGCTCTCGTCGCGCCGCTTGTACGAGGGCAACCGGGGGCTGCTGGTGCAGAACTTCGGTCGGCTCGGGATCGGCGTGGACTTCGTCGACGACGCGTCGGACCTCGGCGAGTGGGAGCGGCGGATCGGGCCCGACACCCGGGTCCTCTTCGGCGAGCCGATCCCGAACCCGAAGAACGATCTGCTGGACCTCCCGGCGCTGGCCGCGATCGCGCATCGGCACGGGCTGCCGTTCGTGGTCGACAACACGCTCGCGACCCCGTACCTCCTCCGCCCGATCGAGCACGGGGCCGACGTGGTCGTGCACTCGACCAGCAAGTTCCTCGCCGGGCACGGCTCCGCCCTCGGCGGCGTGATCGTCGACGCCGGCACGTTCGACTGGGCGGCGCGCCCCGCGCTCTTCCCGCACCTCAACCAGGAGGAGCGGTCGTTCGGCGGCCGCAGCTGGACCGAGCAGCACGGCCGGCGCGCCTTCGTCTCGTACACGCGGGACATCGTGGTCTCCCGCCTGGGACCGACGCCGTCACCGTTGAACTCCTTCCTGCTGCGGCAGGGCGTCGAGACGCTGTCGCTGCGGGTCGAGCGGCACTCCGCGAACGCCCTCGCCGTCGCCCGCTTCCTCGAGGGGCGGCCCGAGGTCGTGTCGGTCGACTACTCCGGCCTGGAGTCGAGCCCGTCGTTCGCCCTCGCGCAGCGCCTGCTCCCCCGCGGGCAGGGCTCCGTCTTCTCCTTCACCGTGGCCGGAGGGGAGGCGGGCGCGGCCGCCTTCATCGACGCCGTCGAGCTGTTCAGCCACATGACCCACCTCGGCGACGTGCGCTCGCTGGTGCTGCATCCCGCGTCGACCACCCACGCCGGACGCACCCCCGCCGAGCGCGCCGCCGCCGGGATCCACCCCGGGCTCCTCCGGCTGTCGATCGGGATCGAGGACGTCGACGACCTCCTCCGCGACCTCGAACGCGGGCTCGCCGCGGTGCGCGCACGCGCCCTCCCCGCGCTCGCGGAGGTGTGAGCGTGGCGCGCCGTCAGCACTTCGGCTGGTTCTTCTCCCGCGGCTTCGGCCCGCAGGGATGGGGGCACCCCTACCGGGAGTGGAACCACGACTGGACGAAGCCCGGCCTCTACCAGCAGTCGGCCCGCGAGCTGGAGCAGGCCGGCTTCGAGCTGATCGTGATGGAGGACGCCGTCTCGCTCGGCTCCCCGGAGACGCTCGACCTGCGGGTGCGGGGAGCGTACGGCGGGCCGAAGCACGATCCGCTCCTCCTGGCGCCGTACCTGTTCGCGGCGACCGAGCGGATCGGGCTGGCGCCGACGATCAACGCCGGCATCACGCCCCCGTACCTCGCCGCCCGGCAGGCGGCGACGCTGCAGCACCTCAGCTCCGACCGCTTCGGGATCAACCTCGTCACCGACGTCGGCAGCGCCCGCCACGTGGGCCTGGAGCCGCTGTCGCACGACGCGGCTTACGACCGGGCCGACGAGTGGATGGCGGTCGTCCGCCGGCTCTGGCACAGCTGGGGCGAGGGCGCGCTGGTCGCCGACCCCGAGTCGGGCCGCTACGCCGATGGCACCCGGATCGACGCGTTCCGCCACCGCGGGGAGCACTTCCGCGTGGACGGACCCCTGAACGCCGTCCCCTTCGCGAACGGCGACCCGATCGTCGTCTCCCCCGGCGGCTCCCCCCGCGGCCTGGCCTTCGCCGGCACGCAGTCGGACGTGCAGCTCGCCCTCGCGCCGCTGGAGGCCCGGGCGGTGCGCGACTACCGGGCGCGCGTGCTCGCCGCGGCCGAGCAGCACGGGCGGACGGCGGACGACCTGCGCGTGCTCTTCGTCGTGAAGCCCGAGATCGTGTCGAGCCCGGAGGAGGCCGCGCGCGTCGTCGAGGCGTCGCGCCACCCCGACGAGGACGCGCTGCGGCGGATCGCGCTCGGCTGGTCGAGCGACCTGGAGACCGACCTCACCGGGCTGGACCTGGACCTCCCCGTCCCGCGGTCGGTGTTCGGCGAGCATGTCTCGCACGGCACCATCGCCGGCCTGTACGGCGGCACGGAGGACGCTCCGCTGCGGGAGCTGCTGACCAGGAAGGCGCGCAAGGGCCGCGTCGCCGAGCGCGCCGGCTTCGTCGGCACCGCGGAGGAGTTCGCCGACTTCGTCGAGGAGCTCGGCGACGACGGCGGCAGCGACGGGCTCCTCCTCTCCGGGGACCTGCACCCGGTCACCCTGCACCGGATGCTCGACGACCTCGTCCCCGTGCTGCGCCGCCGCGGGATCCTCCGCGACGAGCTCGCTCCCGGCGGGACCCGCGCCAACCTCTTCGGGACGTAGGGGGGGTCCGCCCCGTCTCACTCCGGATCCTGCGCCCGGCCGGTCACCGGGCGGAAGAATCCGTGCTCGATCTCGTGGGCGAGCTGCACAGCCTCGACACGCGAGGCCGCCCGGTCCACCGCCGGCGGCCCGGCCTCATCGGGGGTGCAGAGGGAGCGGAGGCGCTGAAGGACGGCTCCTCGCCACTGTCGTGCAATGCCGCCCGCCTCGGTGCTCCGCCGTCCCACCTCGTCGAGTCCCCGCGAAGGCGCTCCGCCGTTCACACGGCGGCCCGCACGGCTTCGAGCGTCTCGAGGAGGAGGGGACGCGGCATGGCGAAGACGAGACGCACGTGGTCGGCGTAGCCGGCGCCGCACAGGCGTCCGGAGGTGAGCGTCACTCCCGCCTCGCGCTGCAGGTGCTGCGCGGGATCGGCGAGGCCGAGAGCACCCAGGTCGAACCAGGCGAGATACGTCGCCTCCGGGGTGTGGTGCCCGATCCGGGGCAGCTCGGAGGCGAGGAAGTCGGCGATGAGGCGCCGGTTGCCGTCGAGGTAGTCGACGACCTCGTCGAGCCACGCTCCGCCCTCCCGGTAGGCGGCCGTCGAGGCGATCACGCCGAGATTCGAAGCGCCGTGCTGCACCGCGAACCCGAAGCGCGAGTAGACGTCCTCGTCTGCGTCGTTCGTGGTGATCAGCTGCGCGGCCTTCAGGCCGGGGATGTTCCACGCCTTCGAGGCGCTCGTTCCGGTGACGGAATGCCGGGCGGCCTCCTCCGAGACCGAGGCGTAAGGGATGTGGGGGACGCCGTCGAACCGCAGCGGCGCGTGGATCTCGTCGGCGAAGACCCGCCCGCCGTGGCGCTCGACGACAGCGGCGAGACCTTCGAGCTCGGACCGTGGCACTACCGAGCCCGTCGGGTTGTGCGGATTGCAGAGCACCAGGGTGCCCGCTCCCTGCGCGAAGGCCGCATCGATCCCGTCGAGGTCGTGCTCCCAGCGGCCGTCGACGATCGTTCCCGGGACCTCGATCACCTCGCGTCCGATGGCCGACAGGTAGGTGAGGAACGGCATGTAAGCGGGGGTAGGCACGATCACCGGTGAGCCGGGGCGGGAGAACTCGGTGACGGCCACTCCGAGCGCGGCCATGACATCCGAGACGGAGTGCACGCGGGCGGGGTCGACCGTCCACGCGTACTGCTCAGCGAGGTACTCCGCGGCGGCCTCGCCCAGCTCGCCCGCAGTCGAGGGGGACAGATAGCCCAGCACGTCGCCGGCCACGGCGTCGTGCAGTGCCCTCCGAACGGCCGGCGCCGTACCGAAGTCCATCTCGGCGACCCAGGCTCCGATGGTGCCGGGGCGGAGGCTCCACTTGCGGCTCGTCGGGCGGTCGAGTCGTTCGCGCGTGAGCGAGTCGAACAGGTGCATGGGAGTCCTCGGGGAAGCGGGCGGGGGGCGCCCCGCTGGTCGATCGGGGCGCCCGAGGCGGGGGCGGCTCAGCTGTTGTCGAGCGGGAGCCCGGGCGGGTTCACCAGGGCCTCGTCCACGGCCTCGTCCTGCAGGCCGTAGGCCGACAGCCAGTCCTGGTACTGACCGTTCCCGATGAGGTAGCCGAGGGCCTGGGCGATCGGCTCGGCGAGTCCGGAGTCCTTCTTCACAGTCGCCGCGATCAGCCCGTCGAGCGATTCGCCCGCTCCGGAGAACGTGCCGGCGTTGCGGGTCGGGTCGGCGCCGTCCTCCGAGATCCGGTTCTGGTAGACCGTCGTCGGGTTGGGCCCGAAGTAGGCGTCGATCCGGCCGGAGCCGAGAGCGAGAGTGACGGAGTTGGCATCGGGCAGTCGCGTGATCTCCAGGGACCTGCCCTCGGACTGCAGACGGGCCTGCCACTCGAGCAGGATCTTCTCCTGGTTGGTGCCGCTGCTGACCGCGACGGTGAGTCCGTCGAGGTTCTCGTAGCCGCCGTCGAACTCCCAGTCGTTCGAGGCGAGGACCTGGAACGCGAGGGTGTCGGCGCGGTAGGAGGCGAAGTCGTACTTCTCCTTGCGCTTCTCCGTGACGGTGATGTTCGAGAAGCCGACGTCGCTGCCTCCGGTGTCGATGCCCACGAAGAGGTTGTCCCAGGTGGAGTTCTCCACCTCGGGCTGCAGCCCGAGGACGGCGGCGACGAGGCGGCCGAGATCGGGCTCCGAGCCGGTGAGGGTCTCGGTGTCGGTCCCGGTGAACGCGAGCGGAGGGAAGCCTGCGGGGAGAGCGCCGACGCCGATCGTCAGGGTCCCGCGGTCGAGGATCTCCTGCGGCAGCGTGCCGCGGATCTCGTCGACGACCGGCACGTCGATGTCCGTCTCGGTCGCCGCTCCGTTGGAGAGGGCACCCACGGTGACGGTGGTGGTGCCGGAGGCGGCTCCCGGGGAGGCCGGGGCGGAGGCGGCGGCACCGGAGCAGGCCGCGAGGCCCGTCGTCAGCGCGGCGGCAGCGAGAAGCGCCCCGACTCTGGTCCAACGAGTGATGTGCGGTCTGGTCATGATTCGATTCCTGTGTCTGTCGTGCGGATGGAGAGGAGGAGGAGTGCTGGGGCTCAGCCGAGGACTCGGCCGAGGAAGTCGCGGGTCCGCGGATTCTGCGGGCGGTCGAGGACCTCGCTCGGGCTGCCCTGCTCGACGACGAGGCCGTCGTCGACGAACACCACCCGGTCGGCGACCTCGCGGGCGAAGCCGATCTCGTGGGTCACGACGATGAGGGTGCGGCCGCTCTCGGCCAGCGACCGGATGACCTGCAGCACCTCCCCGACGAGCTCGGGATCGAGAGCCGAGGTCGGCTCGTCGAAGAGGATCACCTCGGGGTCGAGCGCGAGCGCACGCGCGATGGCCACGCGCTGCTGCTGGCCGCCGGAGAGCTGCCTCGGATAGGCCGCCGCCTTGTCGGCGAGACGGACGTGCTCGAGCAGGGCGCGTGCCCGCTCGCGGGCCTGCGCGGGCGGCTGCCCCTGCGAGATCGGCGCCTCGGTGACGTTCTCGAGGATCGTCAGGTGCGGGAAGAGGTTGAAGCTCTGGAAGACGAAGCCGATCCTCGCCCTCTGGCGCAGGATCTCCTTCTCGCGCAGCTCCTTGAGCCGACCGCCGCGCAGCCGCACCCCGATCAGCTCGCCGTTCACGGAGACGAACCCCTCGTCGAGCTTCTCGAGATGGTTGATCGCCCGCAGCAGGGTCGACTTGCCCGAGCCGCTCGGACCGAGGATAACCGTGACGGTGCCCGCCTCGACGCGCAGGTCGACTCCCCGGAGCACGGTCCGGTCGCCGTAGGACTTGGTCGCGTTGTGGATCTCGATGGCGGCGGTCATCGCGCACTCCTCAGGCCGGCGAGCGAGCGCCGCACCCGCTGGAGGGGCGTGGGCGCGAGCTCCCGGTGCGCGCCGCGGGCGTAGAAGCGCTCGATGTAGAACTGCACGACCGAGATCGCCGAGGTCAGCACCAGGTACCAGATCGTCGCGACGACGAGCAGGGGGATGATGTCCGTCGGGTACGTGCTGCCGAGGTTCTGAGCGACCCCGAACAGGTCGAGCAGCGAGACGTAGAACAGCAGCGAGCTCGCCTTCAGCAGGCCGATGATCTGGTTCACGTAGGCGGGCACGATCGAGCGGAGCGCCTGCGGGAGGACGATGCGGGTGAACTGGCGGCGCTGCGGGATCCCGAGCGCCTTCGCCGCTTCGTGCTGCCCCTGATCGACCGCGAGCACCCCGGAACGGACGACCTCGGCGCTGTAGGCGATCTCGGACAGGCTCAGGCCGATCACGCCGAGAGCGAGCGGAGGCAGCAGCGACACCGTCGGCACCGACCACTGCGGACCGAAGGGGATGCCGATGCCGACGGTCGGATACAGGTTGCCGAGATTGAACAGGAAGATGAGGACGAGGATCAGCGGCACCGAGCGGAACAGCCAGATGTAGACCCAGCTGAGCGTCGACAGCACCGGATTGCCCGAGAGCCGGGCTACGGCGACGACGATGCCTCCGACGAAGCTGATCACGGCGCTGATGGCGGTGGCGAGGAGCGTCAGCTGCAGCCCCTTCAGGATCGCCGGACTGAAGAGCCAGGTCCCGACTTTCGGCCACTCCCACGACGGGTTCGTGAAGAGGGTCTGTCCGGCGTTCAGCAGGAGCACGAGGACCAGTGCGGCGACCACCCAGCGCACCGGGTGGCGCAGCGGCAGCACCGGCCGCTCGCCGAGTCGGGCGAGGTCTATGCCTCCGGGAAGGGGGCCGGACGTGTCCCGCGGTCGAGGCGGCGCGATCGTGCCGCTCATGAGGCACGCCCCGTGACGCCACCGCGCAGGCGTGCTCCGCCGTCGGGCAGGGACGCGGTGAGCTGCGCGAAGGAGTCGTCGTGCGCGGTCCGGATCCTCGCGACGTCGAGCGGCCGATCGGTGAGCGTCCGCGCATAGCCGTGCAGGACGACCACCTCCGGAGGCTGGGTCACGTCGTAGAGCGGTGTGTAGCCCGCGGTGAGGTAGAGCCGCTGCGCCTCCGGCTGGAGCGGCCCGGTCGTGAGGTAGACGGTCGAGTAGCCGAGCCGGCGGGCCTCCGCCTCGAGCTCTGCGACCACGCGCAGGGCGAGTCCCTGCCGACGGTGCGCCGAGGATGTCCAGATGCGCTTGAGCTCGGCGGTCGTGTCGTCGAATCTCTTCAGCGCGCCTCCGGCGATCGCGGTGCCGTCGCGCAGAAGCAGGACGAAGGATCCCTCCGGCGGGGCGAACACCTCGCTCGGGTAGCGCGCGAGCTCGGCCGATGCCGGCTCGCCCCAGGCGGTGCCGTAGCGGGTGTCGTACTCGCGCTCGAGCTCGTCGAGCAGGGGCCGGGCCCGCGGGTCATCGGCCCGCACATGGACGAACTCGTCGGCCGCGACGGTGTCAGGCGAGGACACGAGCGGCCTCCTCGGCGGCCTGGGCGGCCGCGGCGTCGCGTCGAGCGACCTCCTCGCGCACCAGCGGTATCACGTGGCGACCGAAGTCGAGGGTGTCGTCGACGTAGTCGTAGCCGCGCGCCGAGATGATGTCGACCCCGAGATCGACGTAGTCGAGCAGCGCGGCGGCCACCGTCTCCGGCGTCCCGACGAGGGCGTTCGAGTTGCCGCGCGCTCCCGCGGCGACTCCCGCCCTGGTCCAGAGCGCGCGATCGAAACGCTCGCCTGCGGCGGCGATCGCGAGGAGGCGCTGCGAGCCGGTGTTCTCCGGCGCGGCGAGGCCTCCGGGGGCGGTCTCGCGGGTGCGCGCCTCGATGCGGCGGAGGATCCCCTCCGCCTTCTCCCAGGCCTGCTCCTCGGTGGCCCCGAGGATGGGTCGGAAGGCGACCTGGATGCGCGGCGCGACGTCGCGGCCGGCCGCCGCCGCCGCCTCCCGGATGCTGCGGATCTGCTCGGCGGTGTCCCGCAGCGGCTCGCCCCAGAGCGCGTAGACGTCGCTCTCGGCGGCACCGACGGACAGAGCGGCGGGAGAGGAGCCTCCGAACGAGATCTGCGGCCGAGGCTGCTGCACCGGCCAGACGTCGCTGACGAACCGGGAGAAGCGGTAGTGCTCCCCGACGTGATCGAACGGCTCACGGGTCGTCCAGACCTGCTTGACGATCCTGATGTACTCGGCGGTGCGCGCGTAGCGCTCGTCCTTGCTCAGGTAGTCGCCCTCCGCGGCCTGGTCCGCGTCCGACCCGCCCGTGATCACGTGGACGCTCAGGCGGCCTCCACTCAGCTGATCGAGGGTCGCGAAGGCTTTCGCCGCGACCGTGGGGTAGGAGACGTTGGGCCGGTGCGCCAGCAGCAGCTGGATGCGCTCGAGCCGCGACGCGATGAAAGCGGCGGCGACGGCGGGGTCGGGGGCTCCGGAGTGGTAGGCGAACAGGATGCGGTCCCACCCGCTGTCCTCATGAGCCGCGGCCAGACGCACCGTGTACTCCGGGTCGAAGCTCGCGCCGCTGCGTGCTCGTGTCTCGCTGCCGTCGTTGAGCGCGGCGATGCCGAGGAATTCGATGGGCACTCGAGGCTCCTGCCTGTCGGGGCGCACCGTTCTGCACGCCGTGGGGGCCGACGCTAGGGTCCGCGGCCACCCGGCTCCAACCCCGCCGCTACACACTTCTTCACATCGTCACGAGTCGTCACAGAGCGGCGTCCTCACGGGGGAAGGGTCATCGTGGACGCATGTCAGCGCCATCGGACGGGACCCGCTCCCTCGTGATCGTCGGGGGAGGTCCCCGCGCGGTCGGGGTCCTCGAGCGCCTCGCCGCGAACGCCGCCGAGGACGCCCTCGGGCCGGCCGCGCTCGTCGTCCACGTCGTCGACCCGTACCCCGTCGGCCCCGGCCGGATCTGGCGCTACGAGCAGTCGCCGCTGCTGAAGCTCAACTCGCGCGCAGCCGACGTGACGATGTTCACCGACGCGAGCGCGACGATCGAGGGGCCGGTGCGCCCCGGACCCTCGCTGATCGAGTGGGCGGAGGCGGTGCGGGCCGGCCGGATCGCGCTCGCAGAGGGCGACGAAGCCGTGCGCCGCGAGCTCGACGGGCTCCGCGCCGACAGCTTCCCCACCCGCCGGCTGCAGAGCCTCTATCTGCGCTGGTTCCACCGGGAGGCGCTCGCCGCTCTCCGCCCTGACGTCGAGGTCCGCGAGCACGCGGCGCGCGTCGTCGAGGTGCTCGGCCGCGACAACGGTGCGCAGCGGGTCGTCCTCGACTCCGGCGACGTGATCGAGGCGGACCTGGTCCTGTTCTCGCTCGGGCACAGCGGCGCTCTGCCGACGGTCGACGAGACCCGGCTGGCCGGGTTCGCCGAGCGCCACGGCCTCGCCTACCTGCCGCCGTCGTTCACGGCCGACGCCGACCTCGGATCCCTCCGCGCCGGACACGACGTGATCGTGCGCGGCCTCGGCCTCGTCGCGGTCGACCTCCTGGTGCTGCTCACCGAGGGCCGGGGCGGCCGCTTCGAACGGGACGACGCCGGCGGACTGCGCTACCACCCGTCGGGACGTGAGCCGCGCATCCTGATCGGCAGCCGCCGCGGGGTCCCCTACCACTCGAAGATCGGCTCGACGCTCCAGGGAGCCGCGCCCGAGCCCCGCTGGTTCTCGGCGTCCGTCGTCGAGGAGCTGCGCTCGCGACACCGCCCGCTCGACTTCAGCGAGGACGTCTGGCCCCTGATCGCCCAGGAGATGCTCTGGGGCTACTACCGTGAGCTCTTCACCGGGCACCCCGACCGGGTGAGCACCGACTGGACGCACTTCTCGGAGGTGTTCTCGCGGCTCGACCCGCGCGCCTCGGTCCTCGCCGGCTCCCGCGGCCCGCGACCCGAAGCGGGACAGGGGTACGCTCTCCCCGCACTCGGGGCCGACGCCGAGCGGGTCCTCGGAGATGCGCGGACCCTGACCGCGCTCGTCGCGGACACTGTGCCGGACAGCCTCGACAGGCTGCTCCTCCCCGATCTCGACCGCCCGTTCGCCGATGTGCGGTTCGCCGACGGCTCGGCGCTGCAGGAGGCGGTGCGCGCCTACATCCGGGACGACCTGGCTCTGCGCAGCCGGCAGGAGCACAGCGCCACGATGGCGCTCTTCCTCGCGCTTCTGCGCAGCCACTTCCTCGTCGCCGATCTCACCGCGTCCGCGAGGTGGACGCCCCGCTCGCGGATCGAGGATCTGCACGGATGGTGGCTCGGCTGGTTCAGCTTCCTCGCGAGCGGGCCGCCCGCGCACCGTCTCGAGGAGCTGCTCGCACTCTCGGACGCGGGCGTCGTCGACTTCCTCGGCCCGGGCATCCGTGTGGAGACCTCCGAAGAGGAGGGCCGCTTCGTCGCGAGCGGCGGGGCGACCGATCAGGTCGTCCTCGCTGACGCTCTCGTCGACGCGCGCCTACCCCGGACGTCCGTTGCGAGGAGTGACGACGCGCTGATGCGAGCGCTCGTCGCGTCGGGGTCGGCGGTCGAGGACCTCGTCGACGTCGGCGACACACTCCTGTCGACCGGGAGGCTGCGCGTGCACCAGGACGACACCCTGCTGCGCTCGACGGCGGGAGGCCGCGTCGGCCGCCGGTACGCGATCGGCCCGTACACCGACTCGCCGTTCGTCGGCGCCTTCTCCCGGCCGGGCACGAACGCGGTGTCGTTCCGCGAGAACGACAAGGTCGCGCGCGCGCTGCTGCGCCGCCTCCGCGCACTCGACGACGAGGAGCTCGTCCGAGCCGGCACCCTGATCCGAGGAGCACGATGACCGCCGCCCCACCCCTCAGCCTCGCCGTCGCCCTCGAGGGCGCCGGCTGGCACCCCGCGTCCTGGCGCGAGCCTGGCGCCCGTCCCGACGCGCTCTTCACCGGCGCGTACTGGGCGGACATCGTGCAGCGGGCGGAGCGCGGCGGGATCGACTTCGTGACGATCGAGGACTCCTTCGCCCTGCAATCGGCGGACCCCTTCCTGGCCGACGACCGCACCGACGAGGTCCGCGGCCGGCTCGACGCGCTGCTGATCGCCTCCTACGTCGCCCCCCTCACGAGCCGCATCGGTCTCGTGCCCACGGTCACCGTGACGCACACGGAGCCCTTCCACGTGTCGAAGGCCGTCGCGACGCTCGACCACCTGAGCCGGGGGCGGGGCGGTTGGCAGGTCAGGGTGTCGTCACGCGTCGACGAAGCCTCGCACGTCGGACGACGAATCGCGGCGATCGTGCCGCCGGAGCCGGGCACGCCCCTTCTCGAGGACCCCGCGATCCGCGACGTCGTCGACGAGCTCTTCGAGGAGGCGGCCGACGCCGTCGAGGTCGCACGGAGACTCTGGGACAGCTGGGAGGACGACGCCGAGATCCGCGACGTCGCCACCGATCGCTTCCTCGACGCCGACAAGGTGCACCGCGTCGACTTCGCAGGACGCTGGTTCTCGGTGCGCGGCCCCGCGATCACTCCCCGGCCGCCGCAGGGGCAGCCCGTCGTCGCCGCGCTCGCACACGCCGACATCCCGTACCGTTTCGCCGCGCGCTCGGCCGACGTCGTGTTCGCGACGCCTCAGAACGCAGCGGACGCCGAGAGGATCCTCCAGGAGATCGCCGAGGCGGAGCGCGGGGCGGGGCGCACGGGCGAGCGCCTGCGGGTCCTCGCCGACCTCGTCGTCGTCCTCGACACCCCGGCGGAGTCCGCCGCGGCCAGACTCTCGCGCCTCGACGCTCTCGGCCGACCGCTCACCGGCGACGCCGCCGTCGCCGCCGGGTCGGCCGCGTCCGTCGCCGACCGCATCGCCGAGCTCTCACGGCTCGGCTACGACGGCGTCCGCCTCCGACCCGCGGTTCTCGCCACCGATCTGCCGCTGATCGCCGACGACCTCGTGCCCGAGCTGCGCCGACGCGGTCTGCTCGTCGGGACGGAGGAGGGCCGCACCCTCCGCTCAGCCCTGGGCCTGCCCACGTCGATCCCGAACCGCTACGCCTCCGAGGAGCAGTCATGACGCGGCGACCGAAGCAGATCGTCCTCGCCGCCTACGTGGGCGGGGTGAACGAGCACACCCTGTGGGAGCACCCCGACGCCGGCAGCCAGGTCGACTTCTCGACGTTCCGCCGCGTCGCAGAGACCGCGGAGCGCGGGCGGTTCGACTACTTCTTCCTCGCCGAGGGTCTGGCACTGCGGGAGCGCGCGGGGCGCCCGTTCGACCATGACATCGCCGGACGACCGGACACTCTGCCGCTCCTCGCCGCGCTGGCCGCGGTCACGGAGCACATCGGCCTGGTCGGCACGCTCAACGCGACGTTCAACGAGCCCTTCGAGCTCGCCCGTCAGATCGCGACCCTCGACCACCTCTCAGGCGGACGAGCGGGGTGGAACGTGGTCACGTCCTTCGACGCCTTCACGGGCGCGAACTTCCGCCGCGGCGGCTTCCTCGACCGCGCCGACCGCTACGCCCGTGCCGAGGAGGCCGTTCGCGCGGTGACGACGCTCTGGGACACCTGGACCTCCGACGCCGTGCGAGCCGATGCCCCCTCCGGCGAGTTCCTCGCCGACTCGTCGACGGGGTCGTTCGCCGTCTCGAGCAGCCAGTTCGACGTCTCCGGCCGTTTCACCGTGCCGCGCAGCCCGCAGGGCCGCCCGGTGATCGTGCAGGCGGGCGTCTCTCCGCAGGGTCGCGACTTCGCGGCGTCGAGCGCCGATGTGATCTTCTCCCCCTACCACCGGGGACCTGAGGCGCACGAGTTCGCGCGCGACATCGCGGCCCGGGTCGCGGCGGCGGGTCGCCCGGCCGGCTCCGTGCGGATCCTCCCGTCAGCCGCCGTCGTCCTCGGCGGCACCGCTGCGGAGGCGGAGGAGAGAGCGCGGTGGATCCGCGATCAGCAACTCACACCGCGCACGATCCAGGTGCTCTTCGAGCAGGTCTGGAACCGGGACCTGTCGGGCTTCGACGTCGACGGGCCGGTACCCGATCTCGAGCCCGACCTCGAGGCGCCGCCGCTGATCGAGGGCCGCGCACTGATCCACGGTGATCGCGCGGGGACCGTGCGCGCCTGGCGTGCGCTCGCTCAGGAGCGCGACCTCACCCTCCGCGGTCTCGCCGAGACCGTCTTCGACCGCACGGAGTACGTGGGGACGGCTGAGCAGGTCGCCGACCGTCTCGACGAGTTCGTGCAGAGCGGAGGCGGCGACGGGGTCGTCCTCGGATCGCACCTGCACCCGGGTGGTCTGGACGAGTTCGTCGACCGCGTCGTGCCGCTGCTGCAGGAGCGCGGTTCGCTGCGCACCGAGTACGAGGGCACGACCCTGCGGGAGAACCTCGGCCTGGAGATCCCCGCCCGGCCGTGACCTCATCCCCTCCGCCCCCTCTCCGACCTCCGAAGGAAGACCATGACCGACGCCTACTACGACCGCGCAGCCGACCGCCGCTACACCGCCGCCTACAAGAAGGAGACCCCCGACGTCCTTGCGGCGTTCACCGCCTTCGACACCGCCGTCTTCGCTCCGCAGGGTCGCGAGATCCCGCTCAAGTACCGCGAGCTCATCGCCTACGCCGTGGGCATCAGCAAGCAGTGCGTCTACTGCATCGACGGCCACGGCCAGAACGCCGTGCGCGCCGGTGCGACCGAGACCGAGCTCGCCGAATCAGCCTGGGTCGCGGCCGCCATCGGAGCCGGAGCCGCCTTCGCGCACGGCCGACTCGGCTTCAAGCTGACCGAGGACCACCCGCACTGATCGTGCCCCCGCCCCTGTCCCTCCTACCGATCGGCCGATCATGACGAACGAACCCGCCTTCAGCATCACCCTCACCCCCTTCGACGAGGACTACTCGCCGGCCCGGAGCTCCCGGATCACCACCAACTTCGCGAATCTGGCCCGCGGCGAGCGCCGCCGGGAGAACCTCCGGACCGCGCTGCGGATGATCGACGACCGGTTGAACGATCTCGTGCCGGGCGACGATCCGAGCCGCGGCCGCTACACGGTCGGGCTCGACATCGTCTCCGTCGGGCTGCGGCTCACCACGGACGGCGAGGACCGGGAGTTCCCCCTGCTGGAGGTCCTGCGCACCCGGATCCTCGACCGCCGCACCGGCCGATGTCAGCCGGGGACACTGGGGAACAACTTCTCCTCCTACCTCCGCGACCACGACTTCAGCGTGCGGCTGCCGGCGGTCAACGCCTCGCAGGCCGGCTTCACCGTCCCCGACGACTTCGGCGTCCTGCACGGCGCGCTCTTCCAGCACTTCCGGGACTCCGCGCAGTACGCGGAGCTCTCGTCGACGCCGCCCGTCATCTGCATCAGCGTCTCGACGAGCAGGACGTACCGGCGCACCGGGACCCTCCATCCGATCCTCGGCGTCGAGTACCGGCAGGACGAGCTCTCGCTGACCGACCGGTACTTCTCGGAGATGGGCCTCGGGGTCCGCTTCTTCATGCCGCCCGGCAGCACGGCGCCGCTCGCGTTCTACTGCGGCGGCGACCTGCTGGAGGACTACTCGGACCTCCAGCTCATCGCCACGATCAGCACGATGGAGACGTTCCAGAGGATCTACCGGCCCGAGATCTACGGCGCGCGCTCGGCCGCCGCCGACGTCTACCGGCCGGACCTGGAGCAGCAGGACTACGTGCGGCCCGCGGTCTCCTACGACCGCGAGGAGCGCGGTCGGCTCGCGGTCGAGCAGGGGCGGTTCGCAGAGGAGCACCTCATGAAGCCGCACGGGGAGCGGCTGCGGCAGTGGGCCGCCGGGTACGCGGGAGCGGTCCGATGAGCGCCCGCGGATCCTCGACGTCCCTCCCGCTCCTGCCCACCTCGATCGCCGGCAGCCTGCCGAAGCCGTCGTGGCTCGCGCAGCCGGAGACCCTGTGGTCCCCGTGGCGGCTGACCGGCGACGCCCTGGCCGAGGGCAAGCAGGACGCCCTGCGCGCCGCCGTCCACGAGCAGCACCACCGGGGCCTGGACATCGTCAGTGACGGGGAGCAGACCCGCCAGCACTTCGTCACGACGTTCATCGAGCACCTCACGGGCGTCGACTTCGAGCGGCGCGAGACGGTGCGCATCCGCGACCGGTACGACGCGAGCGTGCCGACCGTCGTCGGCGCCGTGGGCCTCGAGAGGCCCGTGTTCGCCGACGACGCCCGGTTCCTGCGCGAGCAGACCGATCAGCCCATCAAGTGGGCCCTGCCCGGCCCGATGACGATGATCGACACCCTCTCCGACCGGCACTACGGGAGCCGCGAGAAGCTGGCGTGGGAGTTCGCGACCATCCTCAACGAGGAGGCGCGAGCCCTCCAGGACGCCGGAGTCGACATCGTCCAGTTCGACGAGCCCGCCTTCACCGTCTTCTTCGACGAGGTGCAGGACTGGGGCGTGGCCGCGCTGGAGAGGGCGGCGGAGGGACTCCGCATCGAGACCGCGGTGCACATCTGCTACGGCTACGGGATCAAGGCGAACACCGACTGGAAGGCGACCCTCGGGTCGGAGTGGCGGCAGTACGAGGAGTCGTTGCCGCTCCTCCAGCAGTCCTCGCTCGACATCGTCTCGCTGGAGAGCCACCACTCCCACGTGCCGATGGAGCTGATCGAGCTCGTCCGTGGCAAGAAGGTCATGCTCGGAGCGATCGACGTGGCGAGCGGGACCGTCGAGACGCCCGAGGAGGTCGCCGACACCCTGCGCCGCGCCCTCCGGTTCGTCGACGCGGACCTGCTCCTCCCGAGCACGAACTGCGGCATGGCACCGCTGCCCCGCGACCTCGCCTGGGGGAAGCTCAGCGCGCTGAGCGCGGGAGCAGCGATCGTCCGCGAGGAGCTCGCGCCCTGACCGGCCTCCGGGGAGACGGGTCGCGGCCGGCCCGTCTCCCCGGAGGTCCCGCCCGCCTCACCCCTCCGCTCGCGCCTCCTGCGCCGCGATGTCCTTCATCGCCAGGTCCGCCCGGCGGAACTGGTCCGTCTCCGGAAGCGCGAGGTGCAGTCCGGCGACGGTAGTGAGCGAGACCGTCACCTCGGCCACGGTCACGTCGAGGACGTGCCCGCCCTTCTCGCGGGCGTCGTCGACGTAGTGCAGGTGGTACCCGGGGACCGACACGGCCTGCTCGAACTGCGGAGTGCGGAAGCCCGCGATCGTGCCGCGGGTGTCGGCGATGCCGGTGACGCTCTGGTGGGCGGTCGCCTCGATCAGGGGCGGGTACGGCTCCGTCTGCTCGCCCACGGTCCGAGTGCGGACCTCGGTGAACCGGCCGTCGATCCGCAGGGCGACGGGGATGTTCCCGCCGTCGACCGCGTCATCGATCAGCCGGGTGAGTCCGGCGAGACCGGTCGGCTCCTCCACCGTGAACGTCGTGGTCGCGTGGAAGGGCAGCACGGCGGCGAAGGGCGTCCGGTCGTCGCCGTCCGCGACCTGGACGGAGCCGTCGCTGCGCAGGTGGTAGCAGACGCCGTCGACGATCACCATCTCGCCGTCCAGGTGGTTGAAGGTGCCCAGCCCGAGGTCGCCGTGGGTGAGCAGCTCGCCGATCGTCAGGTCCCCGTCGTAGACCCCGGCCAGCAGGGCGGCCATGGTCGAGCTCTGGTAGATCGCGTAGTCGTCGGTCGAGTCGACCGTGTGCGTGCTCATTCGAAGGCGTCCTCGACCAGGTGGGCGGCGATGTCGACGTTGCGGCTGTAGTCCACCGCGACGTCGATGATCGAGACGCCCGGCTCGGCGAGGGAGGCGCGGAAGGCCTCCTCGAACTCGGCGAGGCCGCTCACCCTCCTGCCCGTGGCGCCGAACGCCGCGGCGAACTTCTCGATGTCGTAGTCGCCGAGCTGGACCCCGGACTTGCGGCCGTACTTCAGCAGCTGCTGGAAGCCGACCATGTCGTAGGTGTCGTCCCGCATGATCACGTGCGTGAACGAGAGGCCGAGCCGCGTCGCCGTCTCGATCTCCGTCGCGGAGAACAGGAAACCTCCGTCGCCCGAGACGGAGACCACCGGGGTCCCGGGGCGCAGGAGGCTCGCCGCCATGCCCCACGGGAAGGAGACGCCGAGGGTCTGCTGCCCGTTCGAGAAGAGCAGGTGCTTGGGCTCGTACACCCGGAAGTGCCGGGCCATGAAGATGTAGTTCGAGCCGATGTCGCAGGCCACGGTGGCGTCGTCCGAGAGCAGGTCGCGCATCAGGAGCACGAGGCGGGCGGGATCGACGGTCCCGGGAGCCGCCTCGGCCGTCCGCGCCGCGTCGTCGATCCGCTCCAGCTCGCTCCGGTGCCGGGCGACCCGGTCGGCCGCGTCCTCGTCGAGCTGCAGGCCGGAGACGAGCGGCGTGAGGGCCGCGACGGTCTGCGCGAGATCGCCCTTCAGCTCCAGCGCGGGCAGGTAGTGGTTGTCCAGCGGGGCGTCGACGGAGTCGATGTGGACGATCCGGCGGTCGACGTCGCTGTTCCAGATCACCGGGTCGTACTCGACGGCGTCGTAGCCGATCGCGACGACGAGGTCGGACTCGGCGAGGGCGAGGTCGGCGGGCTGGTTCTTGAACAGGCCGACGCGGCCGAGGTAGTGGTCCTCGAGCTCGCGGGAGACGAGGCCGGCCGCCTGGAACGTCTCGATCACCGGCAGCTCCGTCTCGCTGATCAGGACCCGCAGTGCCGCCACGGTCGCCGGCTCCGACGCGCGGAGTCCCACGAGGAGGACGGGCCGCTCCGCGGTGTTGATCAGGTCGGCGGCGTGGGTGAGGTCCTCGGCGCGCGCCGGACCGCTCGTCGGCCCCGTGGCCGCCCGGGTGATGACCTGCGAGGTCGGCGCGGCCATCACGCTGGCCGAGAGGACGACCGCCGCGGCGCCTCGGGGCTCGGTGACGGCGGCGCGGAAGGCGTTGCTGACCGCCTCCGAGACGTCGTCCGGATCCGTCGACTCGACCGTGTACTTCGTCACGGTGGAGAGGAAGGCGGCCGCATCCATCGACTGGTGCGTGCGCTTGAGGCGGTCGGAGAGCTGCACGGCCCCGGCGAGCGCGACGACCGGGTCCTGCTCCGTGTTGGCCGTGAGCAGGCCGGTGGCGAGGTTGGTCGTGCCGGGGCCGGAGGTCACGAGGACGACCCCCGGGCTGCCCGTGAGCCGCCCCACCGCGGCGGCCATGAAGGCGGCGTTCTGCTCGTGGCGGCAGACGATCAGCTCCGGCCCCTCGTCGGCGAGGACGTCGAAGACCGCGTCGATCTTCGCTCCCGGGATCCCGAAGACGTACTTCACGCCGTTGGCGGTCAGGGTCTCGATCACCCGCCGTGCACTGCGCGTCTCGACGTTCGGCTGCTCCATGGTCGGCTCCGCTCTCTCCTCGGTTGTACCGACGAGCGTAGGAACGGGGGCACCCGGAGCGACCCGGTCAGATGACTCGTTCCCACCGGTGCATCTCCGGCGGCGTACCGATCGCAGTGACGGAGCGCTCGGGCGGGACACGCCCCGCTCCCCCGCCGACGGTCTGCTCCGAGAGTCGTCCGACGCTCGCCGCGACGTCCCCGGTCGTGATGGACTTGCCCGCATGATGATCTCTCCGCGCGAGTCCGCGCACGACACGAAGGCAGGCGTCTGATGGCCGAGGAGCGCGCGATCCTCGCGGGCGGATGCTTCTGGGGGCTCCAGGAGCTCATCCGCGACATGCCGGGCGTCTTCAGCACCCGCGCCGGGTACGCCGGCGGCAGCACGCCGAACGCGACCTACCGCCACCACGGCGACCACGCGGAGGCGGTCGAGATCGAGTTCGATCCCGAGCAGCTCTCCTACCGCGACCTGCTCGAGTTCTTCTTCCAGGTGCACGACCCGACGACGAAGAACCGTCAGGGCAACGACATCGGCACGGCCTACCGCTCCGTGATCCTCTTCCTCTCGCCTGAGCAGGAGAGGGTCGCGCGCCAGACGATCACCGAGATCGACGCGTCGGGCCGCTGGCCCGGACCGGTCGTCACCGAGGTCGAGCCCGCCGGCGAGTTCTGGGACGCCGAGGAGGAGCACCAGGACTACCTGCGCAAGCACCCCGGCGGCTACACCTGCCACTGGGTCCGGCCGAAGTGGGCGCTCGACGCCTGATCCCGGTCACGCGGGACGCGGGGCCCCGGGCTCCGCTCCCGCGGGCACGGCTCGCGCGCGGTGCGCGAAGAGAAGCACGACGGCGACCGCCGAGAGCACCAGGGCCGGCGTCGGGGCCCAGGCCGGAGCGAGCGTCACGGTCGCCGCTCCGACGACCGCCCCGCCTGCGAGGCTCGCGACGATGAGCGCCTGGAGGGTCCTCGACCCGGACGAGCGCTCGGCGAGCTCCTGCATCAGGCTCGTGAGCGTGCCCGTGACGAACGTCGTCGTCAGGCCGGCGGCGCCGGAGATCCGCTTCGCGAGCACGGTCTGCAGCCCGAGCGCCGTCGCGCTGGTCGCGATGAACGCGCAGTCGACGAGCAGCGACCTTCCGCTCTGCACCGTCGGCCAGGCGACCGCGACGGCGAGCTGCAGGACGACCCCCACGAGCGCGATCGAGCGGAGCGGACGTCTCCCGTCGCCGGTCGACGGCGTGCGCGCCCGGGTCGTGCGGAACCCGGCGTAGACCGCTCCGGCGAAGAAGACGATCGCCGTGACCGCTCCGGCCGCGGTCGTCAGCCAGGCGGAGCGGGGGTACAGCCCCAGCAGCACCAGGTTGCCCGTCATGTTCGCGGTGAAGATGCCGCCGAGCAGGAGGAACGCGAACGCGTCGGTCGCGCCCGAGGCGATGGCCAGCAGCACCAGGGCGAGCCGCAGTCGCGCGGGCCCGGTCACCGCCGTCACGCGAGGCCCTCAGCCATGGAGCTGCCGCCAGGTGACGATCTGCTCTCCGCGGAGCTCGTAGCTCCCGAAGCAGCGGAGCCAGTGGCCCTCCCCCGTGTCCGAGCGGAGGTGCAGGGCGTGCTCGGTGAGGACGACGCTGCCGGCGACGGCGATCGTGACGAGGGCGATCCGGATCTCGGTGAACGCCCGGTGGACCTCGTCGCACATCTCGAGGACCCGCGCCCGCCCCGCGATCTCCTGCGAGCTCGACGCGCTGTAGACGACCTCCGGATGCAGGAACGGGATGAGCTGGCGGCTGTCGCGAGCGCTCCACACCTCGAGGAAGTCGCGCACGACCAGCTCGTTCTCGATCATCGCGACGCCCCGCACCGACGCGTCCTGCCAGCTCTCGGCCATGGGTCCTCCCGCCGTCCCCGCACCGACACTCGTCGATGGCGACGAGCCTGCCCGAGAGCGCCCCGGGCGCCTACGCGTCGGATGACCCGATCTCCCCGCCGGCGGGCTCACCGCGCGTGGGCCGTCGCCAGCTCGCCCCAGTGCGTCGTCGCCCGGAGCGAGAGGGCGTCGCGCTTCATCGTCCACACCGGCCCCGTGCGGATGCCCGCCAGCCCGAGGCCGACCGCGGACCGGCCGTGGCGCTTGGTCACGGCGTCGATGGTGGCGCCGAGGCCCTTCGTGTCGAAGGCGGTGTCGAAGATCTCGAGCAGCGCGTGGGAGTTCCGCGGTGAGAGGTTCGTGAGGATGACGCCGGCCCGCACGTAGCGCGCGCCCTCCCGCAGCCGCGGGCGCAGGGTGCCGATCGCGGCCCTCACCATCGCCACCGGGTCGTCCGTGGGAACGGGGAAGCCGGCCAGGCCGCCGGCGGACTCGTACGGCGCGTCCGCGAACGGCGACGTCGACGCGAACACGCTCATCGTCCTGGTGACCGACTCCTGCGCGCGGAGGCGGTGGGCGGCGCGCTGCGCGTAGACGGAGAGCACCTGCTCCATGTCGCTGATCGTCGTCACGGGAGTGGCGAACGACCGGGAGAAGATCAGCTGGTCGCGGACGGTGCGGGCGGCCTCGAGCGGGATGCAGTCGACGCCGCGCAGCTCGTAGACGGAGCGCTGCAGGACGACCGAGAACTTCTTGCGGATCAGCGCGGGGTCCGCGTCGCGGAGGTCGCGGACGGTGTGGATGGACAGCTCCGCGAGGCGCTTCCCTGTGCGGCCGGCGACTCCCCACAGCTCGGTGACGTGCTGCGAGGCCATGAGCGCGTCGAGCTGCTCGGGCGTGTACCAGTCGGTGTCGCAGACGCCCCCCAGGCGCGGGTGCTTCTTCGCTCCGCCCTTGTTGACGAACTTCGCGAGCGTCTTGCTCGGGCCGAAGCCGACGCAGACGGGCAGCCCGACGTTCTTCGCGACGGCCGCCCGCATCGCCCGGCCGATCTTCGCCCGCTCCGCCACGTCGCCGTCGACGCCGAGGAAGGACTCGTCGATCGAGTACACCTCCTGCCAGGCGGAGTAGCGGCCCAGCAGCTCCATGACGCGCGCGGACAGCTCGCCGTACAGCTCGTAGTTGCTCGATCGGGCGATCACTTCCGGGAGGCGACCGGAGCGGATGAGCGGCTCGATCTGGAACCAAGGCGTGCCGTTCTCGATCCCGAGCCTCTTCACCTCGTCGGAGCGGGCGACCACGCAGCCGTCGTTGTTCGAGAGGACGACGACCGGCCGGCCCGCGAGCCTCGGATCGAACAGCCGCTCGCAGGAGACGTAGAACGAGTTCACGTCGACCAGGGCGATGCGCCGCTCAGAGCGCACGGTGCAGCCGGTGGAGGCAGACGGTGACGACGCCCCACACCTGGAGGTCGCTCAGCTCGGCGACGTGGATCGGCGGGTACTCCGGGTTCTCGGCCCGCAGGACCACTCCCCCGGAGTGCAGCTCGAGGCGCTTGACGGTCAGCTCGCCGTCGAGGATCGCGATGACCACGCTCCCGTGCGTCGGCGTGATCGACCGGTCGACCACGAGCTCGTCGCCGTCGCTGATGCCCGCGCCGACCATGCTCTCGCCCGAGACACGGACGATGAACGTCGACGTCCTGTCGCGGATCAGGTGGTCGTTGAGGTCGAGGGACCCGTCGAAGTAGTCCTGCGCCGGCGACGGGAATCCGGCCGCCACGGCCTCGCTGGTGACGAGGAAGGTGACGGCGACGGTGTCCGAGGCCGGAGTCGCGATGCGCTCCACGACGGTCACGCCCATGGTCGGCTCCCTCCTCGTCGCATCGAACATGTGTTCGAACGCGTCCGAGTGTAGGTCGGGGGCACCGACATTCGGGAGGCGCTCGGCGCCGTCCTGGACGGCCAGCGGAGACGATCATCGGCGATGCCGCCGGTCGCCGGGAGGAGTGGCGCGTCGGCCGACGCGAGCCCAGCCTCCCTGGAGCCTTCTCCGGCACGATCCGACCTCATCCTCTCGGAAGGAGCTCCTCTCATGCGCGCATCCCGTCCTCTTCCCGGCGACCCCTGGCCGTCGGAGATGGTCATCACGGTCGAGGACAACCCCGCGGCGCTGCTCGAGCTCCTCTGGATCCGCGAAGCGTGGGGCTTCACTCCGGCGGGCGACGGGCCGCCGCCGCTCGAGCGGTCCCCGGAACGGGTCGGGTCGGCGGAGCCCGGCGCCGACGAGCAGCGCGCCTGGCCTCAGCTGTGGCAGGACTGCGTCGAGCATCTGGCGGTCGAGACCGGCCCGCTCCTCCGGCAGCTCTCCAGCACCGCCGACGGATCGCCCGAGCGCGCACGCCTCCTCGACCTCGCGCGCGGCCCCGGCTGGCGGGAGCGCTTCGGCG
Source organism: Rathayibacter sp. AY1H3 (assembly GCF_002932015.1). Classification (NCBI taxonomy): domain Bacteria; kingdom Bacillati; phylum Actinomycetota; class Actinomycetes; order Micrococcales; family Microbacteriaceae; genus Rathayibacter; species Rathayibacter sp. AY1H3. The sequence goes on along the minus strand of NZ_PSUU01000013.1, from coordinate 16,363 downwards.
ACGACTCCCTCGGAGCGCCTTTCCGCGCCTGGCACGACGAGCTGCGGTCCACCCGGATGGACGCGCGGGACGTCCCGCTGGACGCCGCCCCCGAGCGGCGCTGCCTCGGCTCCCTCGTCCCCGCCTGGAAGGCCGGACTGAGGACGGTGGTCACCCTCCCCTGCCGCGGCGAGTACACGCGCGCCGTCTCCGGCTCGGTGCTGCTCCTGACCGACAGCGACCACCGGGACCCGGACCGCTACGCGGCCGCGCTCCGCCGGTTCGCCGACGGCTCTCGGGAGTGACGGGGCACGGATCTCCGGATCGGATGAACGCTCGCGCGCTCCGGACGGTATCCCCCTCCGAGCCGCCGATCTCCGGCGACCGCAAGTCTCGAGGAGTGCACGATGACCAGGAACATCAGAGTCGGTATCGCAGCTGTCGCCGTCGCGGGCGTGATGGCGGTGGCACCCGTGCTCGCCGGTGCGAGCAGCGTCGCTCCCGCCGCGGCGACCAGCGACTCCAGCAGCGCGTCGGACAGGAACCTGATCAACGCGGTCCGCTCCGTGGCGGCGAAGCTGCGGGTCGTCGGACTCTCCGACGGCGGCACGAAGCTCGTGCAGTTCAACCCGACCAAGCCCGGCAAGGTCACGAACCGCGTCGCCGTCACCGGCCTCACCGGCGGCGACACCGCGCTCATCGGCATCGACTACCGGGTCCAGGACGGCGCCCTCTACGGCGTCGGCGACAACGCGGCGAGCGCCGGCGTCTACTCCATCAACCCGTCCACCGGTGTGGCCACCCAGGTGACCCGTCTCACCGTGGCGCTGAGCGGCACCTCCTTCGGCGTCGACTTCAACCCCGCCGCCAACGCGCTCCGAGTGGTCAGCGACACGGGCCAGAACCTCCGTCAGCCGTTCGCCACCGCGGGCGCCGCGACGGTCGCCGACGGCACGCTCAGCTACGCCGCGCCCGCCGTGGCCACCGGTGTCGCCGGGGCCGCGTACACGAACAACGACCTCGACGCGAACAGCGCGACCACCCTGTTCGTCCTCGACACGGCCCTCGACCAGATCGCCATCCAGTCCCCGGCCAACGCCGGCACCCTGGCGCCGACCGGGAAGCTCGGCCTCGACGCAGCGGGTGCGACCGGCTTCGACATCTACTCCGTCCTCCGCAACGGCAGCTCCATCGGCTCGGTCGGCCTCGCCGCCGTCAACGGGTCGCTCTACGAGATCGGACTGCTGAACGGCACGGCGACTCCGCTCGGCGCCATCGGCGCGAACGTCACGGACATCGCCGTCCCGCTCGTCCAGCGCTGACCCGAAAGGCTCCCGGCGACCGCGCCCCTGCCGACCGACGCTCCCGGTGAGCGCCGGTCGGCAGGACGCTCCGGCGGGCCGCCAGGGCCGAGAGCCCTCGTCGGAAAGTTCACTCAGCTATGCATCACCGTTCACCCACCGACGGGGCGATCCGGAGTGAGATGAGCGTGCCCCTTTCCGGGGTCTCACCTCTCAAGGAGTCCACGACGTGACACGACTGTTCCGCTCCGCGAACCGCGGACGCTCCGCTCTGGCCCTCTCGGCCGCTGCTCTGGTCTGCGCCGCCGCACTGGCCGCACCCGGCGCCGCCACTGCTGTCGGTGCCGCCGACCTCTCCGCCACCGGCGGAGCCGCCCGCATCTCCCCGGTCGACGCCGACCTCTCCGACTCGCTGCGCGCAGCGGTGAAGGAGCAGGACGCGAAGAACGTCATCCTCCTCATCGGGGACGGCATGGGCGATTCGGAGATCACCGTCGCTCGCAACTACCAGTACGGAGCGGCCGGCCGCTTCCCCGGGATCGACGCCCTGCCGATCACCGGCCAGTACACGACCTACTCGCTCTACCGCGCGGACGACCCGGCGACGGGCGCCGTCAAGGGCGCCCCGGACTACGTGCCCGACTCCGCCGCCACCGGCAGCGCCTGGGCCACCGGCACCAAGACCTACGACAACGCCATCTCGGTCGACATCGACCAGCAGCGCAAGGACACCCTCCTCGAGATCGCGAAGGCGAACGGCCTGAAGACCGGCAACGTCACCACCGCCGAGATCCAGGACGCCACCCCGGCCGTGCAGGCCGCCCACGTCGACGCCCGCAGCTGCTACGGACCCGACAGCGCGAGCTGCGGCGACGACGCGCTGGAGAACGGCGGACTCGGCTCGATCAGCGAGCAGATCCTCGACACCCGCGCCGACCTGACCCTCGGCGGAGGCTCGGCCAGCTTCGCGCAGGTCGCCCGCGCCGGCGACTGGAGCGGCGAGCCGCTGTTCCAGCAGGCCGCGGAGCGCGGCTTCCAGGTGCTCGGGGACGCCACGACTGCCGCCACCGCCGCGCAGCTCGACGCGCTGGCCGTCGCCGACCAGGACGCGCCCGTGCTCGGACTGTTCAACTCCGGCAACCTGCCCGTCCGCTACGCGCCCACCCCGGCGACGGTCGGCGGAGCGGACGCCGCCCCGCAGACCTGCGTCGCGAACCCCGACCGTCCGGCCGAGCAGCCGACGCTCCGCTCCATGACCGAGAAGGCGATCGACCTCCTCGACACCGGCGACAAGGGCTTCTTCCTCCAGGTCGAGGGCGCGAGCATCGACAAGCAGGACCACGCCGCGAACGCGTGCGGCCAGATCGGCGAGACCGTCGACCTCGACGAGGCCGTCCAGGCCGCGCTCGCGTTCGCCGAGGCGGACGGGAACACCCTCGTCATCGTCACCGCCGACCACGCCCACTCCAGCCAGATCGTCGACTCCACCCCGCCGACCTCGCTCAGCACCGCGCTGAAGACCGCCGACGGCAGCACCATGAAGGTGTCGTACGGCACCGCCGCCGAGGGCGGATCGCAGCAGCACACCGGAACGCAGCTGCGCATCGCCGCCTACGGACCGGGCGCGGCGAACGTCGCCGGGCTCACCGACCAGACCGACACGTTCTTCACCATCACGAACGCGCTCGGAGTGGACCGCGACATCCGCTCGATGAGCTTCGGAGCCACCGCCGAGCTCTCCGGCTCGTCGTTCGCCCCCGGAGCCGACGTCACCCTCACCGCGAAGGGCTTCAACGGGGACACGCAGCTGATCGGCTCCGCGCCCCTCTTCACGGACCGCACCGCGACCCGCGACCTCGCCGGCGGCGGCCTCACCGTCACGGCGAAGGCGCCCACCACGCCCGGCGACTACAGCGTCACGGCGACCGGCGACCAGACCGGCAAGGCGATCACCCTGCCGTTCACCGTCACCGAGCGCCCGAAGTCGAGCACCCCCATCACCGACAAGGTCAAGGACCTCGGCGGGAAGCTGATCGACAAGATCCGCCAGCACTGAGCACTCGTCGGCCCGGCTCCTCTGGAGGAGCGCGGGCCGACGGAGTCGCGGGAAGGGCCGTCCCTCGGGGCGGCCCTTCCTCGCGTCCGGGGGGATCGGCACGACCGAGCGGGCCGGGTGAGCCCGCCGTTCGATCAGGACGCGTCGGCTCCCGGCGACTCGCGACGCGGCACGGCCCCCGCGCGATGCACGATCGAGCGGATCAGCGCTTCGAGCAGGAGCGGCGCCCCGGCGAGCGCCACCGAGGCGGCGACGACCGACTCCGTCCAGGGCGTGGTGTCGTACGACTGGGAGCCGACGAGCGCGGGAGCGATCGCGAACGTCGCGACGAGGTAGCCGGGCAGCGTCGATCCGATCAGGAGGACGAACGACGCTGCGCGGAGGGGCGACGTCCTCGCCACGAGGACCGCGAGCGCGAGAAGAGCGGTGGGCGCGACCAGTCCCAGCACGACCGCCGGGAGCATCGCCTGCAGGATCGTCGGTGCGCCGAGGATCCCGGACAGGACCGCGTGCAGGCCGAGGCAGCCGAACGCCGCGGCGACCACGGTCCGCATCACCGCGACCGGGCGCCGCCGTCCCGGACCGACCGCGGCGAGGACGGCGAGAGCGACGAGGAGGTGCCCGATCCCGAGCAGCTGCGCTGCCGATCCGACGTTCTCCCACGGATCGGCGGGCCACGAGTAGTCGTACCGGTGGTCCTCGATCGCCTGCTCGCCCAGGATCGGCCCGGCGACGGCCCAGCGCTGGACGGCTGCGAGCTGCTGCAGCCCGGCCGAGGCGAGCAGCAGGGCGCCGGCCACGAGGATCCGGCTCGAGCTCCGCTCTCGGGCTCCGGGACGTCCTGACTCCGCTGCTGTCATGCGGCCACGGTAGGGGCCGGGCCGTCCGGCACGGGTCGCCGGGAGGAGAACGTCTCGCCGCGATCGGTCCGCGCGAGACGCCTGCGCGCGATCCGGCGGGACCGCCCCCGGGCACCGGTGGGGGATGCTCCGCGGGGGACGAGACGAGGACACCGCGTCCTCCGCGCACCGGCCCCTGCCCTGTTGCGGACATGTCCGCTAGAGGCTGTTGTCGGCGGTGGGACCGGGTGCCACTGTTCGGAGACGGCCGCCCACGGTCGACCCGATCGAAGGCTCCAGCATGCGCTCTCCCTCCGCCTCCCGCCCGACCGACCCGGACGCCGGCACGGCCCACTCGACCCCTGAGCAGAGGACGAGGCCTCGGCCGGCGCTCGGCCTGCTCGCGCTGACGGCGACCGTCGCGCTCCTCCTCGGGACCACGGCTCCCCTGTCCGCGGTCGCCGCGGCTCCCGCTGCGACCGGTGTCGTCGGCTGGGGTGACGACTCCAGCGGGCAGGTCGCTGCGCCGGCTGGGCTCACCGACGCGACGGCGATCGCCGCGGGCGGCTCCCACAGCCTCGCCCTGCGCAGCGACAGCACCGTCGCCGCCTGGGGCGAGGACAGCAGCGGGCAGGCCACCGTGCCGACCGGTCTGGACGACGTCGTCGCCGTCGACGCCGGCGTCAACCACAGCCTCGCCCTGCGCAGGGACGGGACCGTCACCGCCTGGGGCGACGACGGCGACGGGCAGGCCACGGTGCCGGACGGGCTCGCCGACGTCACCGCCATCGCTGCCGGCGGCTACCACAACCTCGCCCTGCACGGCGACGGGACCGTCACCGCCTGGGGATACGACTTCTCTGGACAGGCGACCGTGCCGGACGGGCTCAGCGGAGTCGTCGCCATCGCCGCCGGCCGCTTCCACGACCTCGCGCTGCACCGCGACGGCACCGTCACCGCCTGGGGAGACGACGCCTTCGGGCAGACCGACGTGCCCGCGGGACTCACCGGCGTCACCGCCGTCTCCGCCGGAGCCACCCACAGCCTCGCGCTGCGCGCGGACGGGACCGTCGTCGCCTGGGGCAGCGACAGCGACGGCCAGTCCGACGTCCCCGACGGCCTCGCGGACGTCACCGCCGTCGCCGCCGGCGGCTACCACAGCATCGCTCTGCGCCGCGACGGCACCGTCACCGCCTGGGGCTACGACGGCTTCGGCGAGGCCTCCGTGCCGACGGGACTCACCGGCGCCACCGCCGTGTCCGGCGGCAGCTTCCACAGCCTCGCCCTCGGCGCTCGGCCCGTCTTCACGGCCGACGCCCCTCCGGCGACGGCGCCTCTCGGAACGCCCTTCTCCTACACCTTCGCCACCGGCGGCGCGTCGACGATCGAGTTCGCCTCCGGGTCCCTCCCGGCCGGCCTGACCCTCACCTCCGCGGGCGTCCTCTCCGGCACCCCGACCGTCGAGGGAGCGTCCTCCTTCACCGTGTCCGCCCGCACCACCTTCGGCACCACCACCGGCGCGCCCCACACACTCACCGTCGGGCAGGCGGCGACCGCTCCGACCCTCTCGGGGACGGCCGCGGCCGGCGTGGTCGGCTCCGCCTACGACTTCACGTACACGGCGACCGGATCCCCGGCGCCGGTCGTCACCGTCGCGTCGGGCACTCTGCCTCCTGGGCTCGCCCTCGACGGCTCGGGGCGCCTCACCGGTACTCCGACCACCGCGGGGACGTACGGCTTCACCCTCCGCGCGGTGAACCCGGCGGGCACCGTCGAGGCGGCGAGCACGCTGACCGTCTCTCCGCAGAAGGCGACCACGAGGGCCGACCTGCGCGTCGACGTCTCCGCTCCGACCACCGCGGTGAAGGGGAGGACGTTCACGTACACGCTCATCACGAAGAACGCCGGACCCTCCGCGTCGACGTCCGTCTACTCGAAGGTGATCCTCCCCCCGACCGTGCAGTTCGAGTCCGCCACGGGCTCGTACAGCCGCATCGGGAGCATCGTGATCTTCCCGCGCTCGAGTCTCGCGAACGGGCAGACCGTCACCGAGAGGATCACCGTCACGGCCACGCGCACCGGCACCGCGACCGCCTTCGCCGCCGCGTTCTCGGTCAGGACACCGGACCCGTCGATGCGCAGCAACGCCGACAACGCCGCGACGACCGTCCGCTGACCGCGGGCGCAGGAGGACAGCGGGCGGGCCTCCGGGATCGCCCGACGTCTTGATCCGCGAGGTACGGATGCACCCGGAATCCCCGTTCACCGGCGCCCGACCCGCGGAGGGGGCGGCTAGAGCACGTCCGCGATCGCGGCGAACGTCCTGTCCGGGTCCTCGAGCTGCATGTCGTGGTGCACGCCCGGGAGCCGGCGCACCTGCCAGCCCCGCTGCTCGAGCCGCGCGGCCAGGGCGTCCGGCAGCACCGCCGGCGACTGGTCGGAGAGCACGACCGTCGACGGGACCGTCGGCGCCTCGACCGGGACCGGGTGGAAGGCGACGTCCCGGAACACGCCGACGGCCATCCGCGCGTCGAACCGCTTCTTCGCGTCGTCGAGGAGCGCGCGGGTCTCGGGGCTGTAGGCGGCGCGGACCGCGGCGCCCGCCCGCGCCTGTCCGAGCTGAGCGAGGCCGAGCGACAGGAGCGGCACCGCCCAGAACAGCCGTCCGGCGAGGCCGCTCGTCGGCAGCGACAGGGCGAACCCGGGATCGAGGTAGACGGCCCGGCCGGGCGCGAGTGCGGCGACGGCGCGCTGCAGCACCGCGCCGCCGAGCGAGTGGCCGACCACGCTGTCGAGCCCCGCCGGCAGCGACTCGACCAGATCAGCGGCCATGTCGTCGATCCGGTACGACTCCGCCCGCGGGCTCGCGCCGTGCCCGCGCAGATCGACGGCCGTGACCGTGTAGCGGCCGGTCGCGACGAGCCGCTCGACGAACGGCCCCCAGGTCGTCGCCGACGCGCCGAGACCGTGCACCAGCCCGACGTGTCGTGGTCCGGATCCGGTGGTGAGGGTCTGCAGGCGCATCCCCTGATCCTGCCGGAGACGGCGCCTGAGGCGGAGGCGCCGGGCGGATGCGGAGCCTGCTGCTGCACCCTCTGCGTCGACGATCGCGCCACATCTCCTGCCATCGAGGTGTGCGCTCTTGACTCCGCCGATGAGCGCTGGGAGGTTCTCCGGATGCGGTGGCACTCCGCCGTCCGCCCGAGCAGCCGGCCGAAGAGAGGACCTCCATGACAGCGACGAGCAGAGCCACGGGAACGGTCGGCCGGACCGCCGTCGTCTTCGGGGCGGCGGGTCTCGTCGTCGGGGCCGTCGTCGGCGGAGCCGCCGTCTTCGGAGCGGGGCTCCTCCTCGACGACTCGAGATCGAGGATCACGATCCGGGACGTCACCCGCGCGGAGCTGGACGGACTCGAGCGCGCTGCCGCTCCGAGCAGGGAGGCCTGCGGAGATCGTCGTGGGTGCGTGGAGGGCGTCGACGGGCCCGGGGCGTCGATCCACCGCTACCACTCCCTCGATCTCGCGCGGCAGGCGACGGTGTACAACACGAGGGACGTCTACCGGTCGGACCGGCTCGTCGTCGAGTTCGAACCGGATCTGGGCCCCGATGAGCGGCACGACCTGATCCAGGTGATCGAAGGGACCTGGACCGGGAGCAGCGACTGACGGGCGTGAAGCGAGCCGCACGGACGGCGTCGACGAGCGACCGGAGGGCGGGGCCCTCGACTACTCGCTCAGCGCCGATCCTCCCCCGGAATGCCCACCGGACAGGGGCCTCCGCAGGGGGTCCGCTCGGGTGCGGTCCGGGCCTACGCTCGCCCCATGCACCTCCGCACGGTCGCGATCAGGCCCGGCACCGCCGCCCTCGCGCCGGTCGGCGCGCCGCCTCGGACCGCGCTGGACGACGTGCTCGCCCACCTGATCGCGGCGCTGGCGATCGGATCCGGCCTGCTGCTCGTCCCGGCGGGCGTCGGCGGAGTGCCGCTCCTCGCCACCGGATCGACCGGAGCGAGCGCCTTCGAGGCGTGGGCGCTGATCCGGACGACGGTGGCCCTGCAGATCGGCATCGCCGTGCTCGCGATCGGTCTCGGCGCCGTGGCGCGGACGCGCGGACCCGCGGGAACCCGGGCGGAGCGCTGGTGCGTGGTCGCCGCGGTGAGCGCCGCGATCGGCGTGGTCCTGCTGGTCGTGCCGCCGGCCTGAGGAGCCTCCGGAGAGCGACGACCACCGGCCCGTCAGAATCGCCGCGCCCGGCCGTGACCGAACCGTCACCTCGCGCCGCGCGGCGTGATCGGATCGTTGCAGGATCCGGCACCGGCTGAGGTTCCGCATAGGACACACTCGGCCACAGGGGGCGATCGTCCCCCGCTCATGGGGAAGCCGACCGCGATCAGCGGCTCGGAGAAAGCAGGAATCGTGCGTTCTGCGCGACGACGCCACGGCGTCACCATCATCACCACTGCGGCACTGCTGGGGGCGCTCGCGTTCCCGTCCGTCGCCCTGGCCACCGAGGTCGTCCCTGACGCCGCCTCGAGCCCCGCACCGGCCGAGCCGGCTCCCACCGCGGAGCCGACCGCGACTCCGGAGCCCACGGCGACGCCGCAGCCGGCCTCGACTCCGGCGCCCACTCCGGCTCCGACCACCGCGCCCGTCGAGAGCGCGCAGTCGCCCCTGGCGATCGCCCTCGACCGCACCACCTACGAAGCGGGCTCGGCGTTCTCCGCGATCCCCTCGGCGGAGGGCTGGGCCGGCGGCCTGGACGTGTCCGGGACCGGTTTCCAGCCCGGCACCGTCGCCGTCGTCGTGCTCCGCGACGGCGCCTCGGAGGAGGCCGTCACCACCAGCGTGATCACCGCCTCCGGCGGGCTCCGCCTCCAGGACTGGCTCCCCACCGACGCGGACGGCGTCGCGGTGGACCCCCACCTCCCGCTCCCCGGCGAGACGATCTCCGTCGTCGCGGAGGGACTCGACGCCTCGGGCGCCCGTGTCGCCTCCGATGCCGTCGAGCTGACCGTGACGCAGCCCGACACGAGCGTCGTCTTCCAGAACCGGGAGGACGGCGGGGTGCTCCCGGCCGGTGCGGACATCCAGGTCGGAGAGTTCCGGATCCACGGCGTCGTCGCCTCGTTCCGCGGATTCGACCGCGGCGAGGACGTGTCCGTCACGCTCACCGCGCCCGACGGCAGCACCTCCGCCCTCGTGCCCCCCGCGCCGACCCCGCTCTCGGGCGAGGCCTTCGTCCTGCTCGACGCCGACACCATGGCGGACCAGCTGGGCACCTTCTCCGTCACCGCCACGGGAGAGACCAGCGGACGCTCCGTGACGTCGTCGCTGGAGCAGGTCCCCTCGCGCACCGCGATCCGGATCTGGCCCCAGGGGGCTTCGCCCGAGCCCGCCCCGGCGGACGGACAGCCCACCAGCGGTGGCGCTCTCCTCGGCTTCGGCGCGGACGAGACCGTCTCGATCGGCGTCTTCTCGACCTCGGGTGCGCGCCAGACGCTCACGGGCGGCGGCTCGAGCCTCGAGGTCGGCGTCGACGGGCTCGGCTGGAGCCTGATCTCCCTCGGCGAGTACCCTCTGCAGGACCCGGCGAGCGAGATCTACTGCGTCATCGCCCGCGGCACGTCGAGCGGTCTCGTGGCGAGCACCTCCTACGACTACACGCTGACGGAGGAGGACCCGATCGCCGGAGAGGCCGACTGCTCCGCCGCGGTCGCCGCCGTCACGGCGCACCCTGCCGGCGCCGGGCCCGCAGTGCACCCGGCCGGCTCCGGACCCGCGGCGCAGACGGGCGGCCACCGCCCCGTCCTCGCCTCGACCGGCGTCTCGACGACCGCGCCGCTCGCCCTGGCCGCCTTCGGCATCCTCGGCGGTCTCGCCCTGACGGTGCTCCGCCGCCGCCGCGCGTAGACGGCCGCGCACCGCGCACGACGAAGGCGCCCGGGCACACCGCCCGGGCGCCTTCGCCGTCGCGAGACCTGTCGGGTCAGTCGGACGGCACCGCGCAGGTCTCCTCCGCCGCGGTCTGACCCGGAGCGTCGACGGCGACGGGAGCGGGATCCGTCGGAGCCGCGCCGCCCTCCGCGGGCGTCTCCGCCGCGGGCGCCTCCTCCGCCGGAGCGTCGGACGCGAGGGTCACCGGCTGGTCGTTGAGGACGCGGCTCATGAGCTCGGCGCCGACCTCGGCGTTCGGCACGACCTTGCCCGGGTAGTCCGGGTCGTCGAGCGCCGGGTACTGCACGAACACCATCTTCGAGAGGTCGACGTCCTTCAGCGCGAGGGCGAGCGAGATCATCGTCGCCGGGCTCGTGAGCGACGTCGACAGGTGCACGTTCGACGAGGTCGCCTGCGCGAGTCCGTAGAGGGCGGGGATGTTCGAGAGGGTGTCGGCCGAGCGGACGGTGCGCATCAGGGAGGCCAGGTACTGCTGCTGCGACGAGATGCGGCTGAGGTCGCTCTGGTCGCCGACGCCGTGGCGGCTGCGGAGGAACGAGAGGGCCATCGACCCGGAGACGGTGGAGGTGCCGGCGGGCAGGTCCAGGCCCGAGTCGGTGTCGAGGATCGGACCGGTGAGGCAGATCGGGACCCCGCCGACGGCGTTGCTCATCTCGATGACGCCGTTGAAGGACACCCAGCCGGCGTAGGGCACCGTCAGGCCGGTGAACTGCTGCAGGGTGTCGTTGACGCAGGCGAGCCCGCCGTACTGGAACGCGGAGTTGAGCGGGACGCCGGCGGCCGCCTCGGTGACGACGCCCGTCTCGGGGTCGGTGCACGCGGGACGGTCCAGGATCAGGTCGCGCGGGAAGCTGATCACCGTCGCGCTGCGGTGGTCGGCCGAGACGTGGAGCAGGATGTTGACGTCGTTGAGCGTGTCGTCGCGGACGCCGAACGTGTCGCCCTGCGTGGCGTCGTTGTCGGTGCCGACCACCAGGACGTCGAAACCGCCCTCGACCGCGCCCATCTGCACGTTCCCGGCGGTGGGAGGAGCGACGCCCAGGTCGACCGCGTTGTCGGCGACGTTCCGGCTGATGCTCACCGTCGCGATCGCCACGAGCGAGGTGGCGCTGACGGCGAGGACGCCGACCACCGCCGCGATCCCGACCACCACTGACCGCGCCCCGGACCGCCGCCGGAGCCGCCCGTGCCGCACCGCGCGCTCGTGAACCCTCATGCGCTCCCACCCCTCGCCCCGCCCGCCCGTTCGCGGACGCAGTCGCTCGCCAGTGTAGGCAGGCCCCCTCCGATGCGGCGCGGAACGGCCCTGCTACCGTCGTGCGCGCATCGAGGAGCGGAGGAGGAGCCGTGGAACGCCGAGTCGTCGATCCCGTCACGCAGATCGAGTGGATCGTCCCGCCGTTCGCGACGGAGGAGGACACCCTCGCCCGCGCGCGGGCCGATCGGGAGGGGCGGCTCGCCGACCTCCGCCTGTACCCGGACCACTGCGCGGAGTATCCGCTCTGGGCGGTCGACGGCCCGGTCGACGACCCGGGTGCGATCGGCGTCCCGGAGGCCCTGCACGGACCGCTGCTCCGCTGGCAGGAGCTCTGGGCCGCCGGATGCGACGTGTTCGAGGGCTGGAGGAGCGCCGAGGCGGAGGAGCGCTGGCTCGCCCTCGGCCGGGAGCTGCACACCGAGCTCGAGGCCGCCCTCTGGCTGACGACCCGGGTGCTCGCCTGCTTCTGAGGGCTGCTGCCCGGGCATCCGCGCAGAAGCCGCCGGCGCAACCCGTCCCCGGACCGGCCCCCGCGTGCCTACCCTGGACGGTGCGCTCTCCTCGTCTTCTGCAGCAGGTCGTCGGCAAGCTCGGCGGGCAGCGGCCCGCGGCCCCGGTGAGCCGTCGAGCGCAGCGGGCGCTCCTCGCCGAGCAGACGGTCCGCGGGGTGCTCGAGCTGGCCGTGCGGCTGGGCGAGACGCTGCTCTCGCTGGGGTCCGCGGCCGCCGAGGTGACCGAGACGATCCAGCGGGTGTGCCGCGCGTACGGCATCGAGTGCCAGGTCGACCTCACCTTCACGTCGATCCTGGTCGTGCACGACGGAGGCGACGACTCCCCCAGCGTGAGCGTGCTGCGCGTCGTCCCCTCCCGCAGCGCCGACTACGAGCGGCTCGCCCGCGTGACGGCGCTCGTCACCGCCATCACCGAGGGCTCGCCGGAGGTCCGCGTCGCCGACGCCGTCGACTCCGCCGAGGCCCGCGAGGAGGCCCGGCACCAGTTCGAGGCCGCGCACGACCGGCTCGACGCGATCCTCGTCCAGCCGCACCGCTACCGCCGCGGAGTCGTCACCCTCACGCTCGCGCTGATGGCCGCGGGCGTCGCGCTCCTGCTCGGGGGCGGCCCGCTCGTCGTGCTCCTCGCCGCCGCGACGGCCGCCGCGATCGACCTGGTCAACCAGCTGCTCGCCCGCTGGGGCCTGCCCGCCTTCTTCCAGCAGATCGCCGGTGCCGCGGTGGCGACCGGAGTGGCGGTGGTGCTGCTCGCGGTCGTGCCGCGGCTGCCCGTGGAACTGGCGGTACTGCCGCCCGCGCTCGTCGTCGCGTCGGGGGTGGTCGTGCTCCTCGCCGGGCTCTCGTTCGTGGGAGCGGCGGACGACGCGATCAACGGGTTCCCGATCACGGCGGGCGGCCGGCTGCTGGAGGTCGGGCTGCTGACGCTGGGCATCGTCGTCGGGATCGCCGTGGTGCTCGACGGCGCGCGCTCGCTCGGGGTCGAGCTGGTGCTGGTCGACTCCTACGCCCGCCCCTGGCCGGCCGCTGTGCAGGTGCTCGGCGCCGGGGTCGCGGCCGGCGCCTGGGCACTCTCGTCGCACACCCCGCCGCGGCCCGCGCTCATCGCCGCCCTCACCGGAGCCGGCGCGTTCCTGATCTCCGACTCGCTGACCACCTCGGGCTTCGCGCCGCTCATGGCCAACGCCCTCCCGGCGCTGGCGATCGGCCTGCTCGGCGAGATGCTGGCCGAGCGGATGCGGGTGCCCGCCGTGGTGACGACCGCGTGCGCGATCGTCCCCCTCCTGCCCGGCCTCACCCTCTACCGCGGCGTCCTCGGCCTCACCTCGAACGCCGGCCCGAGCGCCGGGATCGAGCTCCTGCTCCAGGCGGGCATGATCGCGCTGGGCCTCGCCGGCGGAGTCACGCTCGGCCGGATCGCCTACCGCCGCCTGCGCACCCCGATCGTGCGCGCGGTGGCGCCGGTCCGCGCCCGGACCCGCCGGGACCGCGGGATCGAGCAGGCCCTCGCCGCCGACGTCCTCTACCCCGACGGCGCCGAGGCCGGGCAGGCGGACACCGCACAGGACGCCACGGCGTCGGGCAGCGGATCCGGCCTCACGGCGTCCGACCCGTCGGCGCCGGCCGCGGTCGACCCCGCACCGCTGTCCGACGAGTCGGCGCCGGCCGCCGAGGAGCCGTTCACCCGCACCGGGATCGTCCCGATCGTCAGCACGATCGGCGTGACGGAGCCGGTGCCGATCGTCACCGGGGAGGATCCGGCCGACCGGGGCTGACGACAGGGCCTGCTCCCGCGGCCTGCTCCTCGCCGCAGAGGGAGCCGCCCCGCCGGTCAGCCCGCGTCGCCCCGCACGACCGCGGTCCGGCGGGTGTCGATGACGATCACCGAGCCGAGCACGATCAGGGCGAGCGACACCGAGGCGAGCGTGTCGGTCAGCCAGTGGTAGCCGAGGTAGAGCCGGGCGACGATCTGGCCGGCGATCATCCCGAGCGAGAGCGCGAAGCCCCCGATCATCCAGCTCCGGGAGGAGCGGCGGGAGGCGAGGAGGAACGTGGTGATCAGGAAGAAGTCGCTCACGCCGGTGACGTGGCCGGAGGGGAACGAGAACGTGCCGTCGGGCCCGAGCAGCATGTACTCGACCGGCGGGCGCATCCGCATCACGAGGTGAGCGGCCAGCTGCACGCTGAGCATCCCGACGAGCATGCCGCCGGCCAGGAGGATCGGCCGCCAGAGGTGCCGCGCGAGGACGAACCAGAGCACGAGCACCGCCAGGATGATGACCGGCAGGTAGACCGGCCCGAAGACGGTGGCGAGCGCGTCCATCACGACCGTGCCCTCGGCGGAGCGCTTCTCGCGGAACCACTCGGCGACGACCGGATCGAGGACGGTGAGGCCGGTGCCGCTCGCGACCTGCGCGGTGAAGGCCGCGAAGAGGACGACGCCGACGCCGATGAGGCCGAAGCCGGCCCGGTCGAGGCCGCGGCGCGCCTCCGGGGCCATCACGCGCTCCTCCACGAGGAACCGCTGGTGGAAGCGGGCGCGGCGCGAGAGGGCGGGGGTGCTCATCCGCTCACCCTAGGGCTGCGGAGGCGCCGCCGACCGGGCCGTTCGCTCAGCGTCCTGCCGCGTAGTGCGTCTGGATCTGCTCCGGCGTGAGGACCGTCGAGTACACCGCGGCGTAGCGCAGGCTCCCGCCGAAGTACGAGGAGCCGACGTTCGGCCACTGGCCGCCCAGGCTGTCGTATCCGATCTTCCAGGTGCCCGTCGTGTTCTCGGCCGTGCGGTACGTGCTGTTCGAGGCGACCTTCACGCCGTCGACCCAGAGCGCGATGCCCGCCGTCGGCGAGAGCGTGGAGACGACGTGGTGCCAGAGCCCGTCGTTGACGGCTCGGGTGCTCGTGATGGTCTGCGCGGCGCCGTTGTAGACGCCGAAGACGAGCTTGCCGTCGGCACCGATGTAGGTGTGGCGGTCGTACTGGCCGCCGGGAGCGGTGGCGCCCGCGCTGAAGCTGAAGAGCTTGCCGCCGGCGTTCGTGGTCTTGAACCAGATCTCGGTGCTGAAGGTGCCGGGGTTCCTGATCTCCAGCGGCGTGCTCAGGTACTGGTTGGTGCCGTTCGGCGTCCACGAGCCGCCCGCGTCGCGCGGGCAGGCCTTGGGCGTCGCGGCGGAGCTGACCATCGCGGTCGGGAAGAGGCTGGTGGAGCGGTAGGTGCCCGGGTACTGGCCGGAGTCCGTGTCGGGCGCGGTCGTCGATCCGCTCGGCTGCGCGAGCGTGTAGGCGAAGAGCGCGGCCCCGCGGTCGGCGGCGAGGGCGCCGTCGCAGGTGAAGAACGCGGCGGCGCTGCCGACCGTGTTGGTCGAGTTCAGGATCGAGGCGGTGTACGCGCCGGAGGTGGCCGGGGCGGTGAGCAGCACGGCGGCCAGGGCGGCGGCGGCGAGGGCGGCGACGACAGACCTCGGGCGGGCGAGGAGGGTGCGCAGCCGCGCGGCCGGTGAGGCGGCGGAGAGGCGGTGCCGGCTCATGCCGTCTCCTCCTCGCGGGCGGCGCGGCGGCCGCGCTCGGCGGTCCGCTCCGGCTCCCCGGGGAGGCCGACGAAGACCGTGTAGAGCACCGGGATCGCGCAGAGCAGGACGAAGAGGACCCAGCCCCAGAACGGCAGGTGCAGAGCGGAGGAGAGGGCGTAGGCGTCTCCGTCGTGCGCCGGGATCTGCAGGCGGCCGACCTGTCCGGAGACCAGGTCGACGGGGTCGGCGCCCTTGGCGCTCACGCGGATGGGGAGGACGCCCGTCGAGACGAGCGTGGCGTTCGTCGTGCCGCTGTCGACGGTGGCCTCGAGGACGACGATGCCGACCAGCGGGCGGAGCACGAAGACGGTGACGGACGCGACGAGCGAGAGGCCGAGGATCCGCATCGACGCCCGCTGGGTGGGCGAGGCGATGAAGCGGGTGAGCAGCTGCACGAGGACGGCGCCGATGATCACCAGCGGCAGGCCGCGCACGAGCCAGCCGAGCACCGGCAGCGCCGTGGTGACGACTCCGATGAGCTGGTCCTGGCCGGTGGCCCACGGATCGACGGCTCCGTTGATGTCGCCCTGGGTGCGGAGCGTGCCGTCGTCCGCGATCTCGACGACCCGGTGGGTGTAGGTCTCGTCGGGCGTGGTGGTGGGGTGGAAGCTGACCGCGTCGCCGACCCGGACCTCCTCGAGGGCCGTCGGCTCGGTGAGGACGAGGGTGCCGACCGGGGCGGCCGTGCCCATGGAGGGCGTCTGCACGATGAACCAGCGTCCGCCGGACGCGTGGAACAGGAGCGCCGCCGCGACCAGGACGGCCAGCAGAGCGGTCGTCGTCCCGATCAGGGCGGTGCGGAGGAGGGACCGGCGGGGGCGGTCACGAGCAGGAGCGCCGCAGCGAGCGGGCTCCCGCGCCGGGGCGCGTCGGATCGAGAGGGTCGGTTCGTCTCCGCGCG